>NZ_JAHFPF010000205.1:0-5405 GCF_023259385.1 Brevundimonas sp.
TTTGTCTGGAATTTAGGCCCGCCCGACCGCGAGCGCCTTGACCCCTCGCGCTCAATGGCTTGACGCCCCTCAAGCCCCGGCGTCGTCAAACCGCCGGCGCATGGCGTTGCGGCGGCTCGGTCGCCGCGTCGAACGCCGCCGCGACGGTGCGAACCAGCCGCCGCGCCGCGTCCGGGATCCAGACGCGCCGCGCGTCGATCCGGCACAAGCCCGCGTCCGCCGCCTCCCGAAGCCTGTCCAGACAGGCGTCGAGGTGATCGGAAGACTGCCCGTGGTTCTGGGAAATCTGATCGACATCCGCCGACAGCCCGGTCATCAGGGCTTCGATCACCGCCCCCCGAAGCCGATCCTCGGATGTCAGGGGCAGTATCCGTGCGACCGGCAGCCGGCCATCGGAGATCGCCTGCCGCCAGACCCGCGCATCCGCGGCGTTTTGCACCAGTCCCGTCGGCCACTGACCGATGGCCGACGGCCCCAGCGGCACGAGCACCCGCGCGGGATCGTCGGTATAGCCTTGGAAATTGCGCCGCAGCCCGCCCTGCGCCAGGGCGCGCGACAGACGATCGTCGGGACGCGCGTAGTGGTCCAGACCGATCGCCTCGTAACCGGCCGAGACCAGTCGGTCGTGGGCCGCCCCGGCTTGGGCCCAACGTCCCGCGGCGTCGGCGAGTTCGGTCTCGGCGATCATGCTCTGGTGCTTCTTCAACCAGGGCACATGCGCATAGCCGAAGACGGCGAGTCGGTCGGGCGCGAGCCCCGCCGCCAGGTCCGCCGTCTCGGCCACATTGTCCGGCGTCTGACCGGGCAGGCCATACATCAGATCGAAATTGACGCCCGCGATCCCTGCGCGCCGCAATTCCTCGACGGCCTCTGCCACCTGAGCATAGGGCTGCGGTCGATTGACCCGCGCCTGGACCGCCGGATCGAAGGTCTGAACCCCAAGGCTTACCCGCGTGACCCCGGCTTGCGCGAGGCCCGCGATGAAACCGATCTCCAGTCGAGCCGGGTCGAGTTCGACCGCCACCTCCGCGTCGGGCGCGAAGCGGAAGATCGACCTCAGCCGGTCCACGACGGCGACGAAATCCGCAGGCCGCAGGATGTTGGGGCTGCCGCCGCCGAAATGCAGATGGCGCACGACCCCGCGCCGCACCCCGGGCCGTTCGGCCCAGAGCGCGATCTCCCGCAACAACTGGGCCTGGAAGGCCGCCACCCGCTCATAGTCCGAGACAATGCTGGTGTGGCAGCCGCAGTACCAGCACAGTCGATCGCAGAAGGGGATGTGGACATAGACCGAGAGGCTCTCCCCCTCATCCGCGATCAACCAGGTCTCGACCTCTTCGAGCGTCCCGGGCCGCAGAGCGACGGCGGTGGGATAGCTGGTGTAGCGTGGCAGGGTCCGACGGGCATGCGTCATCCAGGCCTGAGGCAGGGAGGTCGGCATCGCGATCCCCCGCCTCAGGCAACCGTCCAATGCGGTTGAAGCGGAACATGCGCAGGACCCGGCCGCACGGCCTTGACCGGTCCGCCGGCCAGTTCATCGGCGAAGCCATGGTTGACGTCACGGTGATGCGCCTCGTCGGCGCGCACCACCAGAACCACGTCGCGCAGCGTTGCGGACGCGGGCAGACCCCAGTAGTCGCGGGCGATCTTTGGCGCAGGGACGTTCTCGCTACGCCCTTCGTCGATCTCAGCGAGATAATGGGTGTAGCTGATCACCGCCTCTTCTTCGAAATAGCCGACGACCCGATGGGCGGTGCGGGGCGAGACCAGATAGAGGCCGAAGAAGAAGAGATAGAACAGCCATTGCACGGCCATGACGATGAAACGTTCGAACAGGGTCGGCTGGCACACCTCGATGAAGGTCATCAGGTGCATGCGCTCGTTTTCGGCCTCGTCCATCAGGGTGCGGATCCAGCCGCGGTCGTCGCTCATGCGCCGCAGGGCTTTCAGGTGGGTCAGGGTGGCTCCGACCATGCCGGGCACGGCCGCCACCGTCTCCAGCACCACGGCCCGGTGGCCGTAACGCTTGGCGAAGAAGGTGTCCGCGCAGAAGCGGAGCGACTTCACAAAACCCCAGGCGATGCGATCAGAGACCGAACGCGGCGCATGATGGACGTCCATATCACTCAGAAGGTCAGTCATATTCATCAGCTTTCTCGTTTCAGGTCTTCACAGACCGGATTAGGAACAAAGGGCTTCAAGCCGGTCGCGGCGGACCAGCCGGACGTGCCGACTGGAGCGCGCCGAGATCAGGCCGGAGCCTTCCATTTGGGTCAGGGTGCGCGAGACGGTGTGGATCGCCAGACCCAGGAAGTCCGCCATGTCCTGGCGGCTCATCGGCAAGATCATGTCGTCGAGCGATCCGACTCGTCGGGCGTAGGCGAGAAGAAAGGCGGCGACCCGTTCGGTGGCGCTTTGGCGAGCGAGAATGGCGGCATGATCCTGACTGCGTTGGCAGACCCTCACCGAGGCCGCCCACAGGGCGCCGGTCAGGCGGACATCGGTCGCCGCCAAGGCCGAAAGACGCCGACGCCGCATCCCGGCCACGACGGCCGGCGTGACGGCTTGCACAGCGGTCGTATAGTCCACGCCCGCGTCAAGCCCGAGGAACTCGCCAGGCAGATGGAAGTCCACGACTTGGCGACGACCGTCCCGCAGCAGGCGATAGCTCATCAAGACGCCCGCCTCCACGCGATAGGCGTAGTCGGCGGCCGCGCCGACGAGAAACAGGTCGTCGCCCAGATCGACGGTGGTGCGAAGAGCCTGACTGTCGGCGAAGGCGGCGTTGAGCGGGCACATGGCTTCGGGCTCGGGCGTCGGGAGCGGACGCTCGAGCGGCTCGGGGGTCATCGCGAGAAGGGCTGCGGACATGGCGACCTCGGGTTTATTCAACGCCGTGACGCTACGGGGGACAGGCCGATTTCGGTACTCGGGTGTGTCGCCTAGGGGAAAGACCCGAGTTGCCGTCTCGGATCAACCCAGTCTCGTCAGCGCCTCGATCATGCGTCGTCGGGCCAGCCCTGGAAGGCGCGCCACACCGGCTTCAAACCCGGAGCGGCTGGCGCGGACGTCGCCAACGGCGATCAGAGCCACCATGCCCATGCCGAAATGAGGCGCGCACTTGACGCCGTAGAGGCCGGGTCGTTCGAGACGAAGGTCGAACACCGCCCCCATGGCGCCGCGCGTCGGCGGCGTTCCCGTCGGCGCAAGCCCGACGATGACCTCCGCATTATGTCCGGGATCGGTCGGCACGAAGCGAACGAGATCTCCGATCTCGGCGCGCAGAAAGGCCGGGTCGAACACCATGGCTCCGCCCGGCCCGCGGTTCAGCATCTGAACGCGGTGGACGCGCGCGGCGGCCGCGCCGCCGAGCCCCCATCCCGCCGCCGCCGTCAGCAGCGCCCGTCGCGTGGTCATCGAAATCTCCCGTCGCAGGCGGCGGCCCGGTCCCGTCCGCCGCCGGTCTCT
The DNA here is from genome assembly GCF_023259385.1 of Brevundimonas sp. GTDB lineage: Bacteria > Pseudomonadota > Alphaproteobacteria > Caulobacterales > Caulobacteraceae > Brevundimonas. Next base: position 3,469 of record NZ_JAHFPF010000205.1, read on the forward strand.
TAGCAACCGGCGCCCTTGGCGCCTTTGCGCGCGCGCAAAGGACAAGGCTCCCTCCTCCCCCCGGATGGTTCTTCGTCGGCGGACGTGCCAGACTCGCCTGAACAGGCGGATGGAGGCCGATGAAAACCAGCCGAATCAGCGCGCCGCTCTTTTGGGCCGAACGGGTGCGACCGCACCGGCATCTGGTCGGCGCCGCGATCGCTCTGGGCGGAGTGGGCCTGGCCTATGCCGCGCGGTGGGCGATGGCGCCCATGCTGGGCGAGCGGATCGCTTTTCTCTTCTTCGTCCCTGCCGTCGCGGCCGCCGCCGCCGTGGGCGGATTCGGCGCCGGCGCCCTCGCCGCCTTGCTCGGCGCCGCCGGGGGTTTGCTGATCACCTGGCAGGCTGGGCCAAGGACCGGCGGCGACATCGCCACCGCCCTGGTCTTTCTGGCTGTCGGAATCGGCTTGAGCGTGGGCGGGGAACTTCTTCACCGGGGCCGCCGCGGCGTCGTCGCGGCCAACGCTCACCTACGCGCGCGCGAGGCGCATCTGCAGTCCATCCTGGACACGGTCCCTGACGCCATGGTCGTGATCAGCGAAAGGGGCGTCATAAGGTCCTTCAGCCCGGCGGCCGAGCGGATGTTCGGCTGGACGGCCAGCGAGGTCGTCGGGGAGAATGTCAAACGGCTGATGCCCGAGCCCTACAAGGCGCAACACGACGATTATCTCGAGCGCTATCGGCGGACGGGCGAAAGACGGATTATCGGCCAGGGTCGGGTCGTGGTCGGTCAAAGGCGCGATGGGGCGACCTTTCCCCTCGAACTGGCGGTCGGCGAGATGCAGTCCGGCGAGGAACGCTACTTCACCGGCTTTATTCGCGACCTGACGGACCGCCAGGCCACGGAGACCCGGCTACAGGAGTTGCAGACCGAGCTGATCCATATCTCGCGCTTGACCGCCATGGGCGAAATGGCCTCGGCCCTCGCCCACGAACTGAACCAGCCCCTGACCGCCATGGCCAACTATCTCAACGGCTCGGCGCGTCTGCTCGATCGTGAGGAACTGCCGCGCGAGGTGCTCAAGGACGCGCTTCGCAAGGCCGGAGCCCAGGCCTTGCGCGCGGGCGACATCATTCGCCGGCTGCGCGACCTCGTCGCGCGCGGCGAGGTGGAACGCCGCGTCGAAAGCCTGCCCAAGCTGATCGAGGAGGCCGGCGCCCTGGCGCTGGTCGGCGCCAAAGAGCATGGCGTGCGCGTCACGCTCGATTTCCCGCCCGACGTCGATCTGGTGTTGGCGGATCGTGTCCAGATCCAGCAGGTCGTGCTCAATCTGATCCGCAACGCCATCGAGGCCATGGAAGACCAGCCCCGGCGGGATCTGACCATATCGCTCACGCGATGCGCCGACGAGGCCTGCGTCACCGTCGCCGATACGGGATCGGGACTGGACCCGTCGGTGGCGGATATGCTTTTCCAGCCCTTTGTGACCACCAAGCGAACGGGAATGGGCGTGGGTCTGTCGATCTGCCGAACCATCGTCGAAGCGCATGGCGGACGCATCTGGGCGACCCCGCGTCCGGAGGGCGGCGCGCAGTTCGCCTTTACCTTGAAGACCGCAGATGAAGACGACACCGATGGCGACGATGATCCAGGCTGACACGACAGTGCACGTGGTCGATGACGATGCGGCCCTGCGCGACTCTCTCGCCTTTCTGATCTCGACGAACGACCTGGAGCCGCGGCTTTACGCCTCACCGCTCGAACTGCTGGAGGCGGCGCGCCGCGAACCCCTGTCGGGCTGCATCCTCACTGATGTGCGCATGCCCGAGATGAGCGGTATCGATCTGGCGCGGCGTCTGCGCGCGAGCGGCGCGACCACTCCGATCGTGGTGATGACGGGACACGCCGACCTGGCCTTGGCCGTGGAGGCGATGCGCGCCGGCGTCCAGGACTTCAT
>NZ_JAHFPF010000205.1:5443-6472 GCF_023259385.1 Brevundimonas sp.
ACGACGCCGTCTTGATCGAGGCGCTCCAGCGCGCGCTCGCGGAACCCGACGGCGCCCGCACCGCCGCACGGGACCCTCTCGTCGCCGAGCGCCTCGCTTCGCTGTCCCAACGCGAGCTGGAGGTTCTGGAGGGGCTCGTCGCCGGCCATGCCAACAAGGTGATCGCCTATGATCTCGGCATCAGTCCGCGCACCGTCGAGGTCTACCGGGCCAATGTGATGACCAAGATGCAGGTGCGCAGCCTGTCCGAGCTGGTTCGCGTCACGGTTCTGACGCGAGGCGGCTGAGGCCGCAGGCGTCCCTGACGGCCTCGAGCAGGGCGCCTCCGATCAGGGGCTTCTCGAGCAGGACCGCGCCGACGCGGGCGGCGTCTTCGCAGACCCCGCGGCGCGGGTGGGTGGTGATCAGTATGGCGCCGCCGGCGAGCGACGCGGCTCTCAGTCGGTTCAGAAGCGCCAGCCCGTCCAGACCCGGCAGATGATAGTCGAGGACGAGGCAGCGCGCCGCCCGCAATCCCGCCCCCTCCCCGACGCGATCTTCCACGGCCTCGAGCAGCGCCTCGGCGCTGCCATATCGTCGGACCCTGAAGCCTTCGGTTTCGAGCGCAAAGGCGACGGATTGCGCCACCGCAGGGTCGTCATCGACCAGAAGGACGAGGGGCGCGACCATCATGCCGCCTCAGCGCAAGCGCAGCCGCCGCTCGGCCTTTCGAACGCCCAGCAATCGCGCAGAGCGCGCGTAACGACCCGGCAGCTCGCCTGAAGACGAAGCCAGTCTGCGGGTGCGGAGGCGGACGCCGAGAGTTGGTCCAGGGCGCGCTCAACCGCCCCCAGAGCTCGAGCGCGGCGAAGGATCTCAGCGCGACGCCGCGTCTGGGAGGCCGGGGCCTGATCCTGTGCGAACCGCCCGGTCTCGCGCGCCTGACAAAGGTCCAGGCCGTCCTGCAATTCGGCGAGTAGATCGCCCAGCCCATGGGGCCAGTTGTCGTCGGCCGCATGAACCGGCTCCAGCCGATCCGCCAGGCGAACG
>NZ_JAHFPF010000206.1:0-5359 GCF_023259385.1 Brevundimonas sp.
CGCAGATCACCCGAGAGAATCTGCAGCCCCTGGTCGCGGTAACCGCCCGTCTCGAAGGTCGCGATCTGGGGTCGGCCATGCGGGAGGTGTCGCAGACGGTGTCGCGCCTCAACCTGCCGGCCGGGGTCCGGGTCGAATACGGCGGCCTCTACGCCGAACAGCAAAAGTCGTTCCGGGATCTGGCGGTGGTGTTTGTCTCGGCCCTGCTGCTGGTCGGCCTGCTGTTCCTTTATCTGTTCCGGAACTGGGCCGCGGTCGGCAGCATCGTCGCCACCCTGATCCTGGCCGCGTCGAGCGTCTTCCTGGGCCTTTGGATAACCGGCACCGAGTTGAACATCTCGGCCATGATGGGACTGACCATGGTGATCGGCATCGTCGCCGAGCTGGGCGTCTTCTATCTGGCGGAACTGCCGACAGGCGAACGGCCGGATCCTGACACGCTGATTGCCGCGGGCCGGGCCCGGCTGCGGCCCATCCTGATGTCAGCTCTTATCGCCATTCTGGCCTTGGCGCCCCTGGCCCTGGGTCTCGGAGAGGGCTCGGCGATGCAGAAGCCCCTGGCCATAGCGATCATCACCGGTCTGCTCGCGGGGGTCCCCCTGATCCTGATCTTCACCCCCACCCTCCTGGCGCGATTGTCGACGCCTCTTCGCGGGCGCGCTCAATGATCCCGCTCTACGAGGCCCCGCCGCCGCAGCCGGCAGCTGTCGCTCGCGGTCGGCGGGTCCTCCCCCTCCTGGCGCGTGCGTCCATGGTCGCCGGGGTCATCCTGGCGATCTTGTTGGGCTATGTCGTCTGGGCGGCGGCGACGGGCAATTTCCATTCGGTCGTCGCGGGAGAAGTCTACAGATCAGCGCAACCCTCCGGCGACACGCTTTCGCGGTATCAGAGAGACCACGGGATCCGCACCGTCATCAATCTGCGCGGCGAGAACGCTTCGGAAGCCTGGTATCAGGACGAGACTGCGACGGCCCGGCGGCTGGGAATCAGTCACATCGACTTCCGCATTTCGGCCAAGCGCGGGATCACCAAAAAAGAGGCTTGGCGGTTGATCGAGGTCATGCGGCGCGCACCCAAGCCGCTCCTGATCCACTGCGAGTCGGGGGCGGATCGGACTGGCCTTGCCTCGGCGCTCTATGTCGCGGCGGTCTCGCGGCTTGGGGAGCGTGCGGCCGAGGCCCAGCTGTCCCTCCGCTATGGCCACATCGCCGCGCCGTTTGGCAAGGGCTGGGGCATGACCGTCACCTTCGAGGATATGGAGCCGTCGCTCGGCTTCATCGACAGTTGAAGCCGGGAGCCGCGCCATGACATTCCGATGGACGCTGCCCGCTCGCGTGACGCGGTTTCGAGACCGCCTGACCGGCCGGATCATCGCTGGCTTCCTTGCGACGGCGTTCAGTCTCTGGGCGTTTCTCACCCTCGCGGGTGAAATGGCCGAAGGAGAGACCCGATCGCTCGACGAGCGCCTCCTTCTGATGCTTCGCGTGGCGAGCGATCCAGGCAATCCGATCGGCCCGCGCTGGTTGGAAGAGGCGATGCGCGACGTCACCGCGCTCGGCGGATTCACCGTGCTCACGCTGATCACGGTGACGGCCGTCGTCGCGCTGGCTCGAGCCGGTCGCGCCCGTCAGGCCGGGGTGGTCGCCATGGTGGTGATCGGAGCGGAGCTGTCGAGTGACCTCCTGAAGCTCGCCTATGCCCGCCCCCGACCGGACCTGGTGCCCCATGGCAGCTACGTCTATTCGAACAGCTTCCCGAGCGGACATTCGACCATTTCGGTGGCCACCTATCTCGTGCTCGCAATCGTTCTGGCCGGTCTCGTTCAACGTCGGCGCTCCCGAGCGATGATTCACGCCGTCGCGACCCTCCTCATTCTGTCGATCGGCTTCAGCCGCGTGTATCTCGGCGTTCATTGGCCGACCGACGTCCTGGCGGGCTGGGCGCTGGGAGCCACCTGGGCGGTTGTCGGCTGGTTCCTGTTGTGGCGCGAGCCGGCCGGCGCGGCGGGTCCGCCTTGAAGCAGTTGGCACGACGCCAGCGACAAGCCATAGCTAGGCTTAACCCAAGTGAGCTTTAGCGCATGACCACTCCGATTTCGACGCAGGGCCTTCAGAGGACCCAACGCCTCCGCAAGGGCGTGCTGCTGATCGGCATCCTTGCCGTTCTGGCCCTGGCGGCGGTCTCCCGTTCGTTCGGAGACGAAAGTCTGTTTCACGAACTGCTGGAAGTCGCGGGTCTGGCGTTGATCGCTGTCTGCATCATCGGCCGGGCCTGGTGTTCGCTCTATATCGGCGGCCGCAAGACGGCGGAGATCGTCCAGCGTGGGCCCTATTCGATTTCGCGCAACCCGCTCTATGTTTTCAGTTTCATGGGCGCGTTCGGCATGGGCGCTTTGACCGGCAGCCTCACCATCGCGATGCTGTTCCTGTTGATCGCAGTGGTGGTCTTTACCGCCACGGTGAAGCGGGAAGAAGCGTGGCTGAGCGAAGCCTTCGGCCCGGACTATGCGGCCTACATGGCGCGCACCCCCCGCTTCTGGCCGGATCCGTCGAAATGGCGCGATCAGGACACGCTTGAGGTCCGCCCGATCTTCTTCCTCCGCACGCTGCGGGACGGGGCCGTGATGGCCTTGGCCTATCCGCTTTTCGAGTCTCTGGAATACGTCCAGGATATCGGCTGGGTCCGTGTCATCCTGGCGCTTCCGTAACGGCTGGAGAACTGATTGAGGTAGACGCAGAGCGCTTCCCCTCCCGTCGAGCGGCATGACGGTCGGCGCCGGGGGATTTCGATCCTGACGACACCCAGACTGGCTGCTCAAGGGAGCCTTCAGAACCATTGAGCTCGCGTGGATCGCTCGTCCGAACCTAAAGAGCACATATGACCGCGCCCCTTAAGACCGGCCTGAGAGCGGTGCCCCGAAGCGTCTGGGCGATCGGCTTCGTCTCCATGTTCATGGATGTCTCGTCGGAGATGATTCACAGTCTGCTGCCGGTCTTTCTGGTGACAGGCCTCGGCGCAAGCGTCGCGCTGGTGGGACTGCTCGAAGGCATCGCCGAAGCCACGGCGTCGATCACCAAGGTCTTCTCCGGCTGGCTCAGCGACCGCCTTGGCCACCGCAAGTGGCTGGCGGTGGCCGGCTATGGACTGGGCGCGCTGACCAAGCCGATCTTTCCGGTCGCGGTGACGCCGTTCGAAGTGTTCGGCGCGCGGTTCGCCGATCGGATCGGCAAGGGCATTCGGGGCGCGCCCCGCGACGCCCTGGTCGCCGACATCGCGCCGCCCGAGATCCGCGGCGCGGCCTTCGGTCTGCGTCAGTCCCTCGACACCATCGGCGCTTTCGCCGGACCACTCGTCGCGATGGCTCTCATGGTCGTTCTCGCGGGCAATATCCGCGCGGTGTTCGCCTGGGCCGTGGTTCCAGCCGCGCTTGCCGTCGCGGTGCTCATCTTCGCGGTCAAGGAGCCCCGTTCCGTCGATGGCGTGCGTCATCCGCGACCGCCGATCCGATGGATCGATGTGCTGGCGATGGGCGGAGCGTTCTGGTCTGTCGTCGCTCTGGGCGTGGTGTTCACCATGGCGAGGTTCAGCGAAGCCTTCCTGGTGTTGAGGGCGCAGGATGTCGGCCTCGCCATCGCTCTCGTGCCCGTGGTGATGGTGGTGATGAACGTGGTGTATTCGGTCGTGGCCGCGCCGGCCGGGAGTCTGTCGGATAGGATCGATCGACGCTGGCTGCTCATCATCGGCCTCGCGGTCCTGATCGCCGCCGACGTGGTCCTCGCCTTTGTGGCGACTATTCCGGGCGTTCTGATCGGGGTCGCCCTGTGGGGCCTGCACATGGGCCTGACCCAGGGATTGTTGGCGGCTTTGGTCGTGGATACGGCCCCGCCGAATATGCGTGGAACGGCCTTTGGTCTGTTCAATCTCGCCAGCGGCGTGACCTTGCTGGCGGCCAGCGTCGTCGCCGGCTTGCTGTGGTCGCGGATGGGACCCGAGGCGACCTTCCTCGCCGGCGCCGTGTTCGCCCTGCTGGCGACGGCGGGGCTTGTGTTCATGGCATCGCGTAATCCGGGCGGGAGGAGGAGTATCCCCTGAGCGACTTGTTCGCCGTTAGTTACCGACCTTCGGCTTTACGGGGATCATCAGGTAGCTGACGCCGTTGGCCTCGGCGGGCGGGAAATTGCCGGCGCGAATGTTGACCTGGATCGAGGGGATGAGGAGCGCTGGGGGCGAGAGGGTCGCGTCGCGTTCCTCGCGCATCTTGACGAAGGCGTCTTCGCTGACGCCGTCATGCACATGGACGCTCGTCTCGCGTTGGGCTTGCACCGTCGTCTCCCAGCAATAGGCATCCCGGCCCGGCGCCTTGTAGTCGTGGCACAGGAACAGACGCGTCTCAGGCGGCAAGTCGAGAAGCTTGCGGATTGAGCGGTAGAGCTGACGAGCGTCGCCACCCGGAAAGTCCGCGCGGGCCGTGCCGTAGTCGGGCATGAACAGCGTGTCGCCGACAAAGACCGCATCTCCGATCCGGTAGCTCACGTCGGCCGGCGTATGACCGGGTGTATGGAGCACCTCGACCTCCAGCGCGCCGATCCTGAAGCGCTCGCCGTCGGCGAACAGCTTGTCGAAGTCGCCGCCGTCCGCCTTCACATCCGTGGCGTTGAAGATGGGCCGAAAGATGCTCTGCACGTCCCGGACATGCTCGCCGATCCCGATCGCGGCGCCGGTACGGAGCTTGATGAAGGGCGCTCCGCTGAGGTGGTCGGCATGAACATGGGTCTCCAGGGCCCAGACCACAGTCAGACCGCCCGCTTCTGCGGCGGCGAGCACGGTCGCGAGGGAGCGAGTGTCCACCTCGCCGGACGGGTGGTCGTAGTCGAGAACCGGATCGATCACCGCCGCCTGACCGGTCGCCGGATCAGACACCAGATAGGTCACAGTGTGGGTGGGCTCGTCGAAGAAGGCCTGGATGTTCGGGCGGGCGGTCATGTCGGGTTCCTGGATAGCGTGGTTGACAGCTATATTAGCGATCTCTAAATTAGAAACATGAGAGATACAAATTCGTTCCTGCCACCGGCAGATCTTCCCGCGCTCACCTTGGCGGATTTCGAGGCGCGGGCCGGGGAAGCCGCCCAGCTGTTGCGGGCGTTGGGCAATGAGCGTCGCCTGCTCATCCTCTGTCACCTGATCTCGGCCGAGGAGATGTCGGTCGGCCAGTTGGCCAGCCAGATCGGCCTGAGCCAGTCGGCGCTGTCCCAACACCTCGCCCGGCTACGCGAGGACGGCCTGGTCGCCTTCCGCCGCGAGGCCCAGACAATTTTCTATCGGGTCGCGGACCCGAATGCGGGGCGCCTTCTGGCGCTGC
>NZ_JAHFPF010000206.1:5369-6429 GCF_023259385.1 Brevundimonas sp.
GAGGGACATCTTCTGTCCCGACCTGGTCGACATCGAACGCGGAGAACCGACATGACCCCTGTCAAATCCATCACGCCGGCGGCCGCCGCCGACATGATCCGGAGCGGCGCCCTGCTGGTCGATATCCGCGAGCCGGACGAACGCGTCGGGGCCTGTATCCCCGCAGCGCGAAGCCTCCCGTTGTCGATGATCGAGTTCCGGGACCTTGAACGGGTCGAGGGACAGGCGGTGATCTTCCACTGCAGGAGCGGTCGCCGGACGCACGCAAATGCCGAAGGTCTCGCGGCCAAGGCCGGTTCAGGGGAGACCTTCATTCTCGAGGGTGGGCTCGACGCGTGGCGCGCTGCCGGCCTGCCGGTCGGGGACGGTCAATGAGACGCTCTGCCAAACAGGAACCAACGGAGCGGACGAGCCCGGGCATGAGATGTGTATCGCCTGAAACGGCTCAGCGTCTGATGCGCGCCGGCGCCTTGCTCGTCGATATCCGCGAGGCCGACGAACATGCGCGCGAACGCATCCCGGGCGCCGTCCTGAATCCGATGTCCGCGTGGGACGACAGCGAGGCGTCTCCGGAGCAGACCCTGATCTTCCACTGCCGCAGCGGGTCCCGCACGGCCATGAACACTGACCGCCTGGCGGCCAAGGCCGGGGCCTGCGACTGGTATGTCGTGGACGGCGGCGTCGAAGCCTGGCGCAAGGCGGGCTTGACCACCATCACGGATCGATCCCGGCCGATAGACCTCCAGCGTCAGGTCTTCATCGTCGCGGGCGGCCTGGTCGCCCTCGGCGTGGTTCTCGGCATCCTTGTTTCCAGCTGGTTCCTGACACTCCCAATGTTTATCGGCGTCGGCCTGACCCTGTCCGGCTTGACCGGCTTTTGCGGAATGGCTCGCGTCCTGGCGCTGGCCCCCTGGAACCGCCGCGCCTCTTCCTTAATGGCGGCCTGATGATCGACCTCGCCCGGGACGCGCTCACGCTGGGCTCGGGCGGACTGGTGGGGTTTTCTCTGGGCCTCGTCGGGGGCGGGGGATCGATCCTGGCCGTTCCCCTGCTGGTGTAT
>NZ_JAHFPF010000207.1 GCF_023259385.1 Brevundimonas sp.
GGCCCACCACCCAGAAGAGCCGCTGGCCGGACAGGGTGAAGCGCCATTTGGTCTTTCTCTTCTGTCCGGGTTCAGGGTCGGTGAACTCGAAGAAGCCGTCCGCGGGGATCAGGCACCGGTGCGACCCCTCGAAGGATCGCCCGTCGGATCGGAAGTTGAAGACCGGGCGTCCGCCCTGCCCCTTCCAGGCCCAGGGGGTCATGACGGCTTCGGGCCCCTCCGCCCCCATCTGGATGATCGGGGCCCGATCCCCGATGCGGATCGAGGCCATCGGGCCGAAGTTCGGCATGCCGCCGGGAAAGACGAGCCGATTTCCCGTCAGATTGAACGCCGCGATCACATCGTCGAACGGCAGGATGAGTTGGTACTCGTTGCACATGACCTGAGCTCCCGTGACGTCGCGCCGAGGATTTCACGGCTCCGGGGTCGCCGCAAATCCCGGGGGAAAAGGCACCGGCCGGATTGACTCCGGCCTCACCTTCGAACCAGAACATTTCAGGAACATCATAGAGACGAGGAGGAGTTCGTCCATGCCGGCCGCCCGCTCGGCCCACTTCGACGATCTGCGCGCCAAGGTTCGCGCGCTGGAGCAGGCTGACCGTCGCGCGGCCGGCGTGCTGCCGTTCGAGGTGGCGACGCTGGACGCCGCCCTGCCGGGCGGAGGTCTCGCGCTCGGGGCGCTCCACGAGGTGGCCGGGGGCGGCGACGATGCCGTCGGCGGCGCGGCGGCCGCCCTGTTCGCGGCGGGCATCGTCGCCCGTCTGCCCGGACCGGTTCTGTGGTGCATCACCCGCCCCGACCTGTTCGCCCCCGCGCTCAACCATGCAGGGCTGGGACCGGACCGGGTCATCTACGTCGAGGCGGGCGACGAGAAGGCGCTGATGGCCTGTTTCGAGGAGGGCCTGCGCCATGGCGGGCTGGCGGGCGTCGTCTGCGAGACATCCCGCCTGACCATGACCGCCTCGCGCCGGCTGCAGCTGGCCGCCGAGGCGTCGGGCGTCATCGGCCTTGCGGTCCGGCGATGGCGCCGGGCGGCGGAGGCCGCCGACTTCGGCCAGCCGACCGCCGCCGCCACGCGCTGGCGCGTCAGCGCCGAGCCATCGGCGCCCTTGCCGGTCCCCGGGATCGGTCGGGCGCGATGGCGGATCGAACTTATGCGTTGCCGCGGCGCCGACGCGGCGGACTTCATTCTGGACGCTTGCGATGAGACGGGTCGTCTCGCTCTTCCTGCCGAACTGGCCCGTCGATCGGTTGCACCGCCGGCTGGGCGCCGACGCACCGCCGCCTGAGCATCCTCTCGTCCTCACCGGCCGGATCGGTCGCAAACGAGTCGTGACGGCCTGCAACGCCGCCGCCGCCGCCTCCGGCGCGCGCGTCGGCATGGCCGCGACCCAGGCCCAGGCCCTGATCCCGGGTCTGGACGTGAGAGACGCCGATCCGCATGGCGACGCCGAGGCTCTGGACCGCCTCGCCCTGTGGGCGATGCACCGCTACGCCCCCGTGTGCCAGGCCGATCCGCCGGATGGGCTGGCGATCGACGTCACCGGCGCCGCCCATCTTAAGGGAGGCGAGGCGGCGCTTCTGCGCGATCTGGCGACGCGCCTTCAGGGCGTCGGTGTGACCAGTCGGGGCGTCGTCGGCCCCACGCTCGGCGCCGCCCATGCGGTCGCCCGTTTCCGCGCCAACCAGAGCCTCATCGCGGAAGACGGCGTCGATGCGGCGCTCTCCCCCTTGCCGCTGGAGGCCTTGCGCCTCCCGGCGGACCTTCCCGCCGGGCTGAGGCGAATGGGGTTCGAGCGGATCGGCGACGTCGCCCACCGGCCCCGCGCGCCTCTCCAGCTCCGTTTCGGAGCGGAGCTGGGCCGGCGTCTCGACCAGGCCTATGGCCGGTCGGGCGAGCCCCTGATCCCGGTCGAGGCGCCTGAGACGCCCCGCGTCGAACGGGTCTTCGCCGAGCCTATCGGGGCCCCTGAAACCCTGGCCCGGTACGCCGGTGCCCTGGCCGAAGCCCTGTGCGGGCAGTTGGAGACGCGCGGCCTGGGGGCGCGACGGCTCGACTGGCTCTGCTACCGCGTGGACAACCGGATCGAGGCGGTCCGTGTGGGTCTGGCCAAGCCGGTGCGCGACGTGCGCCGACTGACCCGGCTGCTGACCGACAAGATCGAAACGATCGCGCCCGGCTTCGGCATCGACCGCATGACGCTGGCCGCGAGTGCGGCCGAGCCGCTGAACTGGCGGCCCGCCGCCGCGCGTCTCGGCGCGGAGGCCGCACCGGACGTGTCCATGCTCGTCGATACCTTGGCGAACCGGATCGGCGCCGACCGGCTCTATCGGCTGTCTCCGGTGGAAAGCGACGTCCCGGAGCGCTCCACCCGGAAGGTCGCACCTCTGTCCGCCCCGACGGGCGGGGCCTGGGCGCCGGACTGGCCACGCCCGACGCGGCTGTTCCGCAAGCCGGAGCCGATCGAGACGATCGCGCTCCTGCCCGACAACCCGCCGACCCATTTCACCTGGCGCGGCGTCCGCCGCCGGATCCGCCGGGCCGACGGCCCGGAGCGGATCTTCGGCGAGTGGGGGCGACGCGATGCGGAGATGTGGGCGGTCCGCGACTACTTCCAGGTCGAGGACGACGCCGGCGAGCGCTTCTGGCTGTTCCGGGCCGGCGACGGCGAGGATGCGACGACCGGCTCCCAGGCCTGGTTCATCCACGGCCGGTTCGGATGAGCGGGTCCGCGACGCGGCGCTATGCCGAACTCCAGTGCGCCTCCCATTTCTCGTTTCTGCGCGGCGCCAGTGGTTGCGACGAGCTGTTCGCCCAGGCCGCCGCCTGCGGCCTGGAGGCGCTCGCCATCACCGACCGGAACAGCGTCGCCGGCATCGTGCGGGCGCATGAGGCCGCCAAGGCGACCGGGGTCAGACTGGTGATCGGCTGTCGTCTCGAACTCGTCGATGAGACCGCCATACTGGTCTACCCGACCGATCGGGCGGCCTATAGCCGCCTGTGTCGATTGCTGACCCTCGGCAAGGGGCGCGCTGGCAAGGGCGCGTGTCGCCTCGACTGGTCCGATCTGGCGGACCATGCCGGAGGCCTGATCGCCGTGCTCGTCACCGATCGCGCCGATGCGTCGTGCCGCCGACGCCTCTCGGCCCTGGCCGACATCTTCGGCGCTGACGCCTTTTGCGCCCTGACCCTGCGGCGACGCCCCCGGGACCAGATGCGGCTGCATCAGCTGTCGGAGCTGGCGCAGGATCTTGGGGTGAAGACCGTCGTGACCAACGACGTCCTCTTCCACCACCCGGACCGCCGCATCCTTCAGGACGTGCTGACCTGCATTCGCGAGGGCTGCACGATCGACGATGTCGGCTTCAAGCGGGAACGATCGGCCGATCGTCATCTGAAGCGCGCCGAGGAGATGCACCGGCTATTCGCCCGCTATCCGGACGCTCTGCGCCGGGCGGTCGAGATCACCGAGCGCTGCCGGTTCAGCCTCGACGAGCTGTCGTATCAGTATCCCAGAGAGGCCGCCCTGCCCGGCCTGACCCCGCAGCAGGCGCTGGAGCGACTGACCTGGGAGGGCGCGGCCGATCGCTACCCGGACGGTCTGCCGGACAAGGTCCGCGCCAGCCTGAAGCATGAGCTGACGCTGATCGAGGCCCTGGGCTATGCGCCCTATTTCCTGACGGTGAACTCCATCGTTCGCTTCGCCAGAAGCCGGGACATCCTCTGTCAGGGCCGGGGATCGGCCGCCAACTCGGCGGTCTGTTTCGTGCTGGGCATCACCTCGATCGACCCGGGCCGCAACGACCTGCTGTTCGAACGCTTCGTCAGTCAGGAGCGGAAGGAGCCGCCGGACATCGACGTCGACTTCGAGCACGAACGACGTGAGGAGGTGATCCAGTGGGTCTATGAGACCTACGGCCGCGATCGCGCGGCGCTGTGCGCCACCGTGATCCGCTACCGGTCGCGCGGCGCCCTACGCGACGTGGGAAAGGCGCTCGGCCTGTCCGAGGATCTGATCAAGACGCTGTCGTCCCAGGTCTGGAGCTATTCCAGCGAGGGCGTCGAGGATCGACACGCCGAGGAATTGAACCTGAATCTCCAGGACCGTCGCCTCCGGCTGGCGCTCGACCTGTCCCGCCAGTTGATCGGCTTCCCCCGGCATCTGAGCCAGCACCCGGGCGGCTTCGTCCTGACGGACGACCGACTGGACGATCTCGTCCCCATCGAGCCGGCGGCGATGAAGGACCGCCAGGTCATCGAATGGGACAAGGACGACATCGATGCCTTGAAGTTCATGAAGGTCGATGTGCTCGCGCTCGGCATGCTGAGCTGCATGCGGCGGGGCCTGGACCTGCTGCGGGACCACAAGGGCGTCGGGCTCGATCTGGCCTCGATCCCGGCCGAGGATCCGAAGACCTATGCGATGATCCGCAAGGCGGACACGCTGGGGGTCTTCCAAATCGAGAGCCGGGCCCAGATGGCCATGCTCCCCCGGATCAAGCCGCGCACCTTCTATGACCTCGTCATAGAGGTGGCGATCGTCCGCCCCGGCCCGATCCAGGGCGACATGGTCCACCCCTATCTGCGACGACGCGAGGGCAAGGAGCCGGTCGACTATCCCAAGCCGGAGCTGGAGCGGGTGTTGGGCAAGACGCTCGGCGTGCCCCTCTTCCAGGAACAGGCGATGCGGGTCGCCATCGAATGCGCCGGGTTCACGGCCTCCGAGGCCGACCAACTCCGGCGCGCCATGGCGACGTTCAAGTTCACCGGCGGCGTCAGCCATTTCAAGGACAAGCTGGTCAACGGCATGGTCGAGCGCGGCTATACGGCCGAGTTCGCCGAGAAGACCTTCAGCCAGCTGGAGGGCTTCGGCTCCTATGGTTTCCCCGAGAGCCATGCGGCGTCCTTCGCCCTGATCGCCTACGCGTCGTCCTGGCTCAAATGCCATCACCCCGACGTCTTCTGCGCCGCTCTGCTGAACGCCCAACCGATGGGGTTCTATGCCCCGGCCCAGATCGTTCGCGACGCCCGTGAGCACGGCGTCGAAATCCGCCCGGTCTGTGTCAACGCCAGCCGTTGGGACTGCACCCTAGAGCCGACCGGTCGCGAGGACCAGTTCGCCGTCCGTCTCGGCCTGCGCATGGTGCGCGGCTTGGCGAACGCGGACGCGGGGCGTCTCGTCGTTCACCGGCGGGCGGCCGCCTTCATCAGTGTCGAGGATGTCTGGCGACGCTCCTCGACACCGGTCGGCGCCCTCACCCGCCTCGCCGAGGCGGACGCCTTCCTGCCGTCGCTGGGTCTGCAAAGGCGCGAGGCGCTATGGGCGATCAAGGCCCTGCGCGATGATCCCCTGCCCCTGTTCGCCATCGTCCAGGACGATGGCGCGACAACGCCGGAGGTCGCTGAGCCGGACGCGACCCTGCCCGGAATGCCGGCGGGCCAGGAGGTGGTCGAGGACTACAGCCATGTCGGCCTGACATTGCGCGAGCATCCGGTCGCCTTCCTGCGCGACACCCTCCGGTCGCGCCATGTCATGACCTGCGCCGACGCCTCGGCGATGCGGGACCGCCGCCAGACCCGGGTTGCGGGTCTGGTACTGGTCCGTCAGAAGCCCGGCTCGGCCAAGGGCGTGTTGTTCATCACGATCGAGGATGAGACTGGCGTCGCCAATCTGGTCATCTGGCCCAGCCTCTACGAACAGCAGCGCCGGATCGTGCTCGGCGCCAGCCTTCTCGTCGTGGACGGGAAGGTCCAGCGCGAGGGCGAGGTCGTCCACATCGTGGCGACACGCCTGCACGACGCATCCGACCTGCTGGCGTCACTGGGCCAGCGGGATCACTTCCCCCTGCCGCACGGTCGAGGCGACGAAGTCTATCGCGGCAGCGCGCCCGACGCCCGCACGCCCAAGGTGCGGGACATCTACATCCCCGATCTGTCGCTTGAGGCGATCAGGGTGCGAACGCGGGACTTCCGTTAGCCTTCCACAGCGACCAAATCAGCATCACAACTACAGCTAAGCCCCGGAAAGGGGCGCAAAAACCTAGACGGGACATAAACGCCTTGGCCGACGGCCCCTCGCCAGCACAGCTTTCTCGCGTTCTCCGCTATCACCTGAACGAGCTGGGCGCGCTCAATGCGCACCATGACTTCGAGCATCTGACGCGACACGTCGCGCGAGCTCGGCTCTATTCGAACATCCTGCCCGCGACCGGCCCCGTCAGTGCGGGGGGTGATGGAGGCCGGGATTTCGAGTCGTTCAGGACGAACCTGCCGCTTCCCTTGACCGCGAACTCGCCGTTCGTCGCACAGGCCTCCGGCACCCGCGAGGTCGTGTTCGCCTGCAGTCTCGAGAAGCGGATCGAACCGAAGATCAAGAAGGATGTGAAGTCCATC
>NZ_JAHFPF010000208.1 GCF_023259385.1 Brevundimonas sp.
AGCGCACGATATCGGCGTTCAGGCCCTTGGGCGCGAACTCCTGTTCGATGTCCGAGCTGAAGCCGTGCTCGTACTTCTCGAGAGCGGCGACGGCGTCGATGGTTTCCTGAACGGCGGCCATGATTTACGCGACTTCCCTCGCCCGCTCACTGACGCGGGCGACATGCTTTTCGTACGCCGCGATCCAGGCGTCGGCGAACCGGATCCAGTCCTGTTCCGTGGTCCCCCATCCGCCCGAGACGCGCACCCCGCCCGTGGCGAGGTGATCCAGCCCCATGGCGCTGATGGTCTTGGACGGCTTGGTCTTGCCCGACGAGCAGGCGCTGCCCGCCGAGATCATCACCCCGGCCAGATCCAGGGTGATCAGCTGCTGCGGGCTGTCCCAGCCCTCGACGGCCATGAACAGGGTGTTGGGCAGGCGCGCCACGGCGCCGCCGATGATGGTCGCGCCGGCGGCCTTCACCCGCGCCTCGGCGGCGTCGCGCCAGCCGACGTGGGCCATGGCGTCGTCCAGGTCGCGCGCGGCGCAGTCGGCCGCGACGCCGAAACCGGTCAGGCCAGGCACATTCTCGGTGCCCGCGCGCAGGCCGCGCTCCTGTCCGGCGCCGTGCAGGATGCGCACGCCCTCGCGGCCCGGCTTCAGCACCAGGGCGCCGACGCCCTGCGGTCCGCCCAGCTTGTGCGCCGACAGCGTCAGGGTGTCCGCGTCCAGGGCGCGCATGTCGACCGGGACCTTGCCCGCCGACTGGATGGCGTCGACGTGCAGCCAGCCGCCCGCCGCCCGTACCAGCTTCGCCGCCTCGGCGATCGGCTGGATCACGCCGCTTTCGTTGTTCGCATGATGGATGGCCACCACCGCCTTGCCCGGCCGCGCCAGGGCCTCGGCCAGCCAGGCCAGGTCGACCACGCCGTCCGCATCGACCGGCAGCACCTCGACCGGCGCGCCGCTGACCATGGCCGCCTCGGCCACGCAGGGATGCTCGGTCGCGCCGACGATCAGCCGCTCGCAACCGCCCGCCAGCGCGCTGACGATGGCCTGCGCATTGGATTCCGTGCCGCCCGACGAGAAGATGACCGCCGTCGGGTCGGCCCCGACCAGATCGGCCACCTGGGCCCGGGCCGTTTCGATCCGCGCCCGCGCCCGGCGTCCGGCGGCGTGCACCGCCGACGGATTGCCGTTGTCGGCCAGGGCCTTGGCCATGGCCTCCTGCACTTCCGGACGCACCAGGCCCGAGGCGTTGTAATCCAGATAGACGCTCACGCCGCCGCCTCCATGCCCGGGGCCTGCGACCGGCGGCGCGCGCCGGTGCGGTTCAGGACCACGTCCTCCAGCGACACCGCCGCCAGATAGGCGTGGATCTCGGCGCCCAGGTCTTCCCACAGATTGTGGGTGATGCAGCGCTCGCCGCCCATCATGCAGCCGCGCGGCGTGCCCAGGCCCGAACAGCGCGTGGCCCGGATCGGCTCGTCCACGGCCAGCACGATCTCGGCCACCATGGTCGCCTCGGGGCCCCGCGCCAGGCGGTAGCCGCCGCCCGGACCGCGCACGCTCTGCACCAGCCCGCTCTTGCGCAGGCGCGCGAACAGCTGCTCCAGATAGCTGAGTGAAATCTCCTGCCGGGTGGCGATTTCGGCCAGCGAAACGGCCCGCGTCTCGCCGCTCACGGCGCGTCCGTTCCGGGCCAGATCGGCCATCGCCATCACGGCGTATCGTCCCTTGGTCGACAGTCGCATCGCGCACCTTCAAAATTTGCGCGCTTTACGAGGGTCCTGTGCTAGAACCCGCGCCTTCGCAAAAGCGGCGGCACGCAAGGCGGACTTAGAAAGTCCTACCCCCGTGGTCAAGTATTACGCAGCTGCGAAATGATGTTTGAACACGGGAATTCGCTCCGCCCATGCCTGAAGTCATCCTGCCCGGCGCATCTGGCCGCATCGAAGGCCGTTATTCCCCGGGCAAGCGTCCGAACGCCCCCATCGCCCTGATCCTGCACCCGCACCCCAAGGCGGGCGGGCATATGAACAACCCGGTGGCGGTGACCCTGTACCAGCTCTTCGTGAAGCGCGGCTTCGCGACCCTGCGCTACAACAGCCGCGGTGTGGGCAAGTCGCAGGGCGAGTTCGACTCGGGCATCGGCGAGCTGGCCGACGCGGCCACCGCCCTCGACTGGCTCCAGGCCAACAATCCCGCCGCCACCCAGACCTGGGTCGCCGGCTACCAGTTCGGCGCCTACATCGGCATGCAGCTGCTGATGCGCCGCCCGGAAACGGACGGCTTCATCTCGGTCTCGCCGCCGTCGAACATGTACGACTTCAGCTTCCTGGCCCCCTGCCCGGCCTCGGGCCTGTTCCTGCACGGCACCGCCGATACCATCGTCCCGCCGGTCGAGGTCGAGCGCGTGGTCAACAAGCTGCGCACCCAGAAGGGCATCATCATCGACTACGAACTGGAAGAGGGCGCGACCCACTTCTGGCAGGACCACATCGGCGCCGTCGAACGCCGCGTCGGCGCCTATCTGGACAAGCGCCTGGAAGAGAAGCCGGCCTGATCTCGAACGGATCACGGATCGTCGAACAATCAAACGCCGCCGGGTTCGCCCGGCGGCGTTTCCCGTTCCGGACCCTAGGCGTCACGTCCGTTTCTGACGCACGCCCGTGCCAGACTGATCCTGGTCTTTGACATCGCGCTCCGTCACGCTCGCCTGCGGTAGAACCCGCTCGCCGCCACCCCGCCACACGAGAAAAAGTGCACGATGTGCACTCCATTTTTTCGGAGTGCACTTTTTCCCGCCTTACGCGTCAGTGGTCGCCTTCCACTACCGCTACGGCGGATGTCCGGTGCGCGCGCAGGCACCAGACCACGCTGACGATCATCAGGATCATGGCCACGATCTCCACCACCGTCGGCCCGCGCGCTTCCCACAGATAGCCGTACAGGAAGGCGAACAGGGTCTCGAACACGATCATCTGGCCCAGCATCGACAGCGGCAGCAGGCGGCTGGCCTGGTTCCAGAAGGCGTTGCCGACGATCGAGGCCAGCACCGCCACCCCGACGCTGACCGCCGCCAGCCGCGCCCACTGTTCCGCCGTCGCTTCGCCCGCGCCCAGCAGAGCCGGCACCGCCAGCAACAGGGCGAAGGCGCCGGTCACCACGCCGGTCAGCAGCGACCAGTCATGCGCCCCCACCTGCGGCAGCCGCGCCATCCAGCGGCTGTTGCCGACTGCATAGGCCGACCAGCACAGCAGGGCCGCCAGGCCACAGCCCAGTCCGATCAGCACCGAGACCGCGTCTCGCCCGGCGGCGGCGTCCCGCGACAGGCTCTCCCAGCCGATCAGGGCCACGGCGAAGGCCGCCAGCAGGATCGGCGGCCCGACCTTCCTCAGCGGCGGCGCATCGGGATCGCGCAGGCCCCAGACCGCCACGACCACCGGCACCATGCCCACGATCAGGGCCGAGGCGGCGACTCCGGCGAAATGCACGCTGACCACCAGGAACAGGTAGTAGACGATGTTCCCCGCCAGGCTCAGCCAGGCCAGCGCCCGCCACGCCCTGGCGTCCAGCAGGGCCGCGACCCGCTTCCAGCGCGGCGCCAGCAGCAGGGCGGCGATGATTCCGTAGGCCAGATAGCGGCCCGCGCTCATCAGCATCGGCGAGGCGTCGGGCGCGACCTTGGGCGCCAGGAAGACCAGACCCCACATGGCCCCGGCCCCCAGGCCGCAGGCGACCCCGATCAGGCGGTCCCGGGACGCGCTCACCGGTACAGCAGGAAGGGCCGGCGGGTGTCCAGCCAGGCCTCCTCGTCGGGCCGGGTCAGGGCGTCCAGGTCGTCCGGCGTCGAGGCCGGATCATCGACCCATTCACGCAGCTCCGGCCCGCCGTTGATCACGTCGATCGGCAGCTTGCCGAAGGCGTATTCGTACGGGAAGTCGCGCCACAGGTCGTAGTCCGGATACAGCCGCCGGATCGCCTTGAAGCCCAAGGCCTGCACCCGCCACGGCTGGAACGCCTCATGGTCGTAGGCCGGGTCGTCGACGTGGATCTGCACGCCCGAGCACAGCTTGCCCACGTGCTTGTGGAAGGTCGGCTCGAACCACATGTCGCGCAGCACGCAGCCCTTCAGCCACTGCGGCGCGAAGGCCTTCATCTCGGCGATCACCGCGCGGGCGTCGATGTCGGGCGCCCCGAACAGCTCCAGCGGCCGGGTCGTCCCCCGCCCTTCTGACAGGGTCGCCCCCTCCAGCATGACGGTACCCGCATAGGCCCGGGTCATGGAGACGTTCGGCGCATTGGGGCTGGGGTTGATCCAGCTGCGCTGGCTCAGCGGCCAGCCGTATCCCGGACCCTCGGCGGGCTTCCAGCCCTCCATCTCGATGACGCGGTAGGCCACATCCAGCTTGAAGTGGTCGATGAACCACAGACCCATCTCGCCCAGCGTCAGACCATGGCGCATCGGCATCGGCCCGGCGCCCACGAAGCTCTCCCAGCCCTCGCGAAGGATGGTCCCTTCCACGGGCCGCCCGGCGGGGTTGGGCCGGTCCAGCACCCAGACCTCCTTGCCGTGCTCGGCGGCGGCCTCGAGCATGTACAGAAGCGTCGTCACGAAGGTGTAGATGCGGCAGCCCACGTCCTGCAGGTCGATCAGCACCACGTCGAAGGTGCTCATCCACTGCCCGTGCGGGCGACGGACCTCGCCGTACAGGCTGAAGACGGGGATGCCGTGCACCGGATCCGTGTAGTCCGGGCTCTCCATCATGTTGTCCTGCAGGTCGCCCTTCATCCCGTGCTGCGGACCGAAGGCGGCCGTCAGCTGGATGTCCGGATGCGCCGCCAGGGCGTCCACGGCGTGCGTCAGGTCCTGCGTCGTCGACGCCGGATGGGCCACCAGCGCTGCGCGCCGCCCCTTCAGCGGCGCACTGAGCGCGGGATCGGACAGCAGGCGGTCGAGGCCGAACTTCATGGGAGCTCCGGCGCCGGGAGGACCAGCGCGAACGAGTCGGGATGATGGAAGTCCGGCTTATCCGAAGGATGGGCCAGCGCCCAATAGGTCTTCTCGCCGTCCTTGGTCTCCAACACGGCGGATAGCCCCATCCGCCATGGCTGCTCATGCCGCAACAGCGGCAGGTCCGAGAGATCGATAAAGGCCTGCAACTGCCAGAGGTCCCCGTTCCTGTGCGCCTGCACCACCGGTGCCGCGATCTCTGGGCTGCACGCCCCCGCCCGGTAGCCGGTGAACTGGTAGACCGCCCAGTCACCCGACGGAGACAGATTGAACTCGTAGTATCCCCCCTCGAACTCGATGAAGGCCTCACAGCAGGTATGCTCCCAAAGACCGTCCCTGCGGGAGCGCTCAGCCACCAGACGGACGTCCGGCAAACGGAGGGGAGACGCACCCGCGACGCTGAACCAGAGATGCAGTTGGCCATCCACCCGTCTCGTTGCGTCGCATCCGATCCGGACACCGGTGCGGTCGCGACTTCCCGGATAGGGCTCTAGGAAGGTCCGGACCGTCGGGCCAAAGACAGGATTGCGTTGAGACATCCCTCACCGATACCCCGCCCTTGACGCCGGTCAACCGCCCCGGCTACCCAGACGCCCATGTTCGCCCACGCCACCAACACCGGCCTGTATTACCGCCCCTCGATCTGATCGAGCGGCCGCGAACCCCTGCGCCGCCCCTCCGGCGCGCAATCCCCCAAGACGCTCGCCGGCTTCCCTGCTAACGGAGCCTCCATGAGCGACCAGTCCTTCAAGTCCGACTTCCTGCGCACCCTGCAGGCCCGCGGCTACATCCATCAGATCACCCATCCGACCGAGCTGGACGAGGCCGCCTCGACGGGCATCGTGACCGCCTACATCGGCTTCGACGCCACGGCGCCCTCGCTGCACGTCGGCAGCCTGATCCAGATCATGATGCTGCGCCGCCTCCAGCAGTCCGGGCACAAGCCGGTCGTCCTGATGGGCGGCGGCACGACCAAGGTCGGCGACCCGACCGGCAAGGACGCCTCGCGCCCCCAGCTGACCGACGCCGACATCCAGGCCAACATCGACGGCATCCAGCAGGTCTTCGCCAAATTCCTGACCTTCGGCGACGGCCCGACCGACGCCGTCATGGTCAACAATGACGAATGGCTGTCCCAGTTCGGCTACATCCAATTCCTGCGCGACTTCGGCACCCACTTCACCGTGAACCGGATGCTGGCGTTCGACTCGGTCAAGCTGCGCCTCGAGCGCGAGCAGCCGATGACCTTCCTCGAGTTCAACTACATGCTGATGCAGGCGGTGGACTTCCTGGAGCTGAACCGGCGGTCGAACTGCATCCTGCAGATGGGCGGG
>NZ_JAHFPF010000209.1 GCF_023259385.1 Brevundimonas sp.
CGGATCGAAGCCGGTCCCGAGGAAGCCGAGGTTGATCTGGTCCGCGACCTGTTTGACCTCCATCAGGTGCTGGCCGGTCTCGTTGCAGATGTCGTGGACATCCTTCAGCGGCGCGCCGCTCAGCTCGAACTGGCCGCCGGGCTCCAGGCTGATGGAGGCGGTCATGCCCTCGCTGTTCTTGCGCTCCAGGGCGATGACGTTCTCGCCTTCATAGACCTTGTCCCAGCCGAAGCGGGTCAGGCCGTCCAGCATCGCCTTGATGCCGTTCGGGCCTTCATAGGTCGGGCGGCGCAGGGTCGAACGGTCGAAGCCGAACTTCTCGTGCTCGGCGCCGATGCGCCACTGGTCGCGAGGCTTGGCGCCCTTCGACATGGCCCCGATCAGGTCTTCGCGGGAAAGCGGCGCGGTGTCGGCCATGGATGTCTCAAGCCCCTCGTGTCGCGGCTAGATGGGCGGGAAGCGGCGCTTGCTCAAGGGGCAGGCGGAATTGGAACGGTCCCGACAGCGGTTTCGTCGGACTCGTGGCGGAAAAAAACGGGTGCGAAGAGTGCGAACAGTGCGATTCCATCGTGCTGTATTCTGCCTCGCCGATACGTCAATTCCGGTCGGATCAGCGGTCCCAGTCGCCGAGGGCCGCCTGCCACAGGGTCAGGGCGGTGGTCGCGGCGGTGTCGGCCCGCAGCACGCGCGGTCCCAGCGAGACGGCGGTGGTGAAGGGCAGGGCCCGCAGCCGGTCGCGTTCCTCGGGCGTGAAGCCGCCCTCAGGCCCGATCAGCACGGCCCAGGACGATCCGCCCGCGGCCTGCAGGGCCTTCATCGCCGGCTCCCCGCCGGTCTCGTCGCAGAACATCAGCCGGCGGGAGACGTCCCAGCTGTCCAGGATCGCATCCAGTTTCGACGGCTCGTCCACCAGCGGCACGTCCAGCCGTCCGGTCTGTTCGGCGCTCTCCTCGGCGATGGCGTCCAGCCGGTCGAGGCGCAGGTGCTGGGGCTGGGTCCGGGCGGTGGTCACCAGCCGGATCCGCGCGGCGCCCAGCTCGGTCGCCTTCTCCACCGCGAACTCCAGCGCCGCCTTCTTCACCGTGGCGATCAGCAGGTGGATGTCGGGCGGATTGATCTGGTCGCGCACCCGTTCCTCGGCGCGCAGCACGGCGCCCTTCTTCAACACCTCGGCGATGGTGCAGCGCCACTCGCCGTCCAGGCCGTTGAAGACCCGCAGCTCATCCCCGGCCTTCAGCCGCATCACCTGGGTGAGGTAGCGCGACTGGTCGAGCGTCGGCGCGAGCGCGGCCCCGGGGGACAGGGGCTGGGGGATGTGGGGGCGGGTCATGGCGCTTTGATACCCGACACCACGCTCACCGCGGAATGATCTCGCAGGTGAAGGCGTCGGTCTTCTGAAAATGACGGAAGGGCCGCCCATCGCGCGAGATGTGGGTGTCGGCCCGGGTGTCGTACTTCAGGACCAGTCCCGTCTCCGCGTCATGCAGAATGACAGCCTCGGTCCCATGGTCGACCGCGATGGCGGCGCCTGACACCTCGCCGGACCCGCTCGCCGTGATGCGGCCTGCGAACCGCCAGGCGCGTCGGCCCTCGAATTCGACCTGGCCCTCGTACCGCATGTCGACCGATCCGTTCACGGCGAAGGGCAGGCCCATGCCCGCGCCGGCCCGGGTGAGAAGATTCCGCCGCAGGTCCTCCGGATAGTAGCTGTCGCCGACCGCGAAAGACCGACCGAGGAGCAGCCGCTCGGGAACGTCCTCGGCCGTGGCGGTCGCGAGGGCGTACATCTGGTTTCTCGGCAGGGCGTCCACGGACGGTCCCGACATGTCCGCCGTGGTCACGGCTCCACCGGGCGCCGTTTCGAAGCGCAGCGTCGACTCGTTGGATGGCGTGATCACCGAGTGCTCGAAAGCCCACCCGTCCGGCGCGCGTGACGCCCGGAAGCGACGCGTTTGCCGCTCGATCGTCGGCTGGGCGTCGGCCACGGCCTGGCCTTGGTCCATCAGCACGAGCCGGGTCGCCTCGCCCTGGCAGGTCCGCTGCAGGGTCGTGGACAGCTTCGGCGTGATCCGCGCGTCCTCAGCGACGGCGCCCTGTGACAGCAACAGGCCGACGACGAGAGCCGCGCATGCCGTGTGACGACGTTTCATGGCCCCTCGCAACTCGCCCAGGCCGAATATCCGACGGCCGCCGCGAGAGGGCAAGCAACCGTGGATCAGCAGGTTATTCGCCCAGCTTCTCCCTGAGAAGCGCGATGGCGATCGTGAAGGCCGCGATCCTGCGCGTGAGCAGGGTGTGCTGGGCCGTGCCGGGCGTGAGACGGGCCAAGGCCTTTTCGCATTTGGACAGGGTCGACTCGATCGCCCGCAGCGCCTCTCTGAGATCGTGTTCGCTATGGGCGGTCATTGGACCGATCCCATAATCGGAACCTCCGCGCGCGTCGACCAAGCGGCTGAATGTGGATCAATCCCGAACCTGACGCAGCCAGGAAACCTCCAGGAACGCTTCCCGCTCCGCATCTTCGGCGGACGCATAGAGCCCCGAGGTCTGGAGCGGACCTTCGGACTCATAGTCTCCAAAAATGGGGTCGCGCACGTACTCGCGGACGGACTCGACGAAATAGAACAGGCCATCAGGGCGCCGGATGACCTCGACCCAGGCGACGCCATCGGTGCGATCTCTGCGCCAGACGACATCCCATTTCGGATGATCGCCCCCATCGTCACTCGACGAACGGGGCCCGAAGATCAGGTCCGCCAGAAAGCTCCACATGTGGCGAACGCTATCATGTCGTGAGCTGGGTCGCGCTACAGCGTCCGCGCGATCAGCAGCTTCATGATCTCGTTGGTGCCGCCGTAGATGCGCTGGACGCGGGCGTCCTTGTACAGCTGGGCGATCGGGTACTCGTTCATGTAGCCGTAGCCGCCGTGCAGCTGGAGCATCTCGTCGATGACCTCGCCCTGGATGTCGGTGACCCAGTATTTGGCCATCGAGGCGGTGGCGGCGTCCAGCTTGCCGTCCAGGTGCAGGCCCATGCAGTGGTCGACGAAGACCTTGGCGACCGTCAGTTTCGTCTTGACCTCGGCCAGTTTGAACTGGGTGTTCTGGAAGTCGATGACGCGCTTGCCGAAGGCCTTGCGCTCCTTGACGTAGGCCAGCGTCTCCTTGAGCCCGCGCTCGGCGGCGGCGACGCCCTGGATGGCGATGTTCAGCCGTTCCTGCGGCAGCTGCTGCATCAGGTGGATGAAGCCCTGGCCCTCGGTTCCGCCGATGATGTTCTCGGCGGGGACCTTCACGTCGTTGAAGAACAGCTCGGAGGTGTCGTTGGCCTCCATGCCGATCTTGTGCAGGTTCCGGCCGCGCTCGAAGCCTTCCGCGCCGTCGGTCTCGACGACGATCAGGCTGGTGCCCTTGGCGCCCTCGGCCGGGTCGGTCTTGGCGACGACGATGATGAAGTTGGCCAGCTGGCCGTTGGTGATGAAGGTCTTGGAGCCGTTCAGGACGTAGTGGTCGCCCGACTTGATGGCCGTGGTCTTCACGCCCTGCAGGTCCGAGCCCGCGCCCGGCTCGGTCATGGCGATGGCGCCGACCAGTTCGCCGGTCTGCAGGCGGGGCAGCCAGCGCGCCTTCTGCTCGGCCGTGCCGTAGTGCCAGACGTAGGGCATGACGATCGCGTTGTGCAGCGAGATGCCGAAGTGGTCCGCGCCCTTCCAGCCCAGCTGGCGCATCAGCACGACTTCGTGGCGGTAGTCGCCGCCGAAGCCGCCGTCCTCTTCCGGCATCGACAGGCCCAGCAGGCCTGCGTCCCCGGCGTCGTTCCACAGCTGCCGCGGCACCGAGGAGTCGGCGATCCACTGCTGGACATTCTCCAGCGGCGCATGCTCGTCGATCCATTTGCCGACGGAGTCGGAGAAGAGGGTGATCTCCTCTTCCTGCATGAAGGCGGGGTCGGGGCTGTTGAGGACGTTCATGGCTTCACTCGGCATTGTCCCTCCCTCGCCGGGCGAGGGAGGGTCGTTTCAGTCCGTGACTGCGTGCGTCACGCCACGGCAGTCAAATCCGCCGTCAGAACGAGTCCGCCGGCATGGCCATCAGCACGTCGGCGCCGGTCTTCATCTTGACCAGGTGCCCGGCGGCGTCGGGCAGGATGCGCTCGACGAAGTAGCGGCCGGTCTGCAGCTTGGCGGCGTAGAACGGGTCGGACGAACCGGCGTCGATCTGCTTCTGGGCGGCGATGGCCATCTGGGCCCAGACATAGGCCAGGGCGGTGATGCCGAAGATGTTCAGATAGTCGGTCGAGCCGGCGCCGGCGTTGTCCGGGTTGGCCATGCCGTTCTGCATCAGCCACATGGTGCCGTCCTGCAGCTTCTTCTTGGCGTCGGCCAGGCCGTCGATGAAGGGCTTCACCGTCTCGCCGGCGTCGTTGTGCTCCGCCACGAAGGCGTCGATGTCGCCGAACCAGCTCATGATGGCGCGCCCGCCCGCCGACGGCAGCTTGCGGCCGACCAGGTCCAGCGCCTGGATGCCGTTGGTGCCCTCGTAGATCATGGTGATCCGCGCATCGCGCAGATACTGGGAGGCGGGGAAGTGTTCGGTGTAGCCCGAACCGCCGTGGACCTGCATGGCCAGCGAGGCGGCGTGGAAGCCCTTGTCGGTCAGATATGCCTTCAGCACCGGGGTCAGCAGACCCATGTAGTCCTTGGCCTTGGTGGCGACGGCCTCGTCTTCCGACTTCTCCAGATCCGACTGCAGCGCGGTCCACAGGATGAAGGCCTGGCCGCCTTCGACGAAGGCGCGGGCCTCCAGCAGCATGCGGCGCACGTCGGGGTGGACGATGATCGGGTCAGCGGGGCCGTCCGGGTTCTTCGGTCCGGTCAGCGAACGGCCCTGCAGGCGGTCCTTGGCGAACTCGACGGCGGCCTGGTAGGCGGCCGTGCCGATGGCCAGGCCCTGCAGGCCAGTGCCGAGGCGGGCCTCGTTCATGACCACGAACATGTTGTTCATGCCCCGGCCTTCCTCGCCGATCAGCCAGCCCTTGGCGCCGTCGTACTGCATGACTGCGGTCGCGTTGCCGTGGATGCCCATCTTGTGCTCGAGGCCGGCGCATTCCAGCGTGTTGCGCTCGCCGATAGAACCGTCCTCGTTGACGAGGAATTTGGGCACCAGGAACAGGGACAGGCCCTTGATGCCCGGGACCGCGCCTTCAACGCGGGCCAGGACGGTGTGGATGATGTTGTCGGCGAAGTCGTGCTCGCCCGCCGAGATCCAGATCTTCTGGCCGGTGATCGAATAGCTGCCGTCACCGTTCGGCACGGCCTTGGTGCGGACCATGCCCAGGTCGGTGCCGCACTGCGGCTCGGTCAGGTTCATGGTGCCGGTCCATTCGCCGGTGGCCATCTTGGGCAGGTATTTCTGCTTCAGCTCTTCCGAGGCGTTGGCGTGGATGCCCGCCCAGGCGCCGGCCGTCAGGCCGGGGTACATCGAGAAGGCCGCCGAGGCGCCGGCGGTGAACTGGCCGACGGCGGAGCCGATGACCGAGGGCATGCCCTGGCCGCCGTAGGCCGGATCCATCATCAGCGAGGGCCAGCCGGCCTCGACCATCTGGTGATAGGCTTCCTTCCAGCCCTTGGGCGTGGTGACGACGCCGCCTTCGGACCAGTGGCAGCCTTCCTTGTCGCCCGGATTGTTGATCGGGGCGATGACCTCGTCCGAGAAGCGCGCGGCCTCCTCGAGGATCTGCTGCGCCAGCTCGGACGAGACGTCCTGGAAGCCGGGCTGGTTGGTGTAGCGGTCGATCTCCAGCACCTCGTTCAGGATGAACGTCAGGTCACGGACGGGGGCTTTGTAGGCCATGCGTCAGGCTCTCGCTTTGAAGGGCTGGTGGTGGTGGTCGATGTTCAGGCGAGCCTTCATCAGGGTCGCGTATTCCTCGGCGCCGGGCAGGAGGTCGGGGCGGAACTCGCCCAGCTTCTCCTCCATCCATTGGCAAGCTTGCTCGGCCGTCTCGATGGCGCCCTCGATGTCGTCCAACTGCTGCTTCAGCGCGGCGATCTGGGCGCGGTGCTGGCGCAGGGCCACGGCCATCTGGTGGGCGTTGTGATCCTTGCGGTCGTACAGATCCAGCATCGACTGGATCTCCTGCAGGCTGAAGCCGATGCGGCGGCCGCGCAGGATCAGTTTCAGGCGGGCGCGGTCGCGGGCGTCGTAGACGCGCGTCTGACCCTTGCGGGCCGGATTGAGCAGGCCCTTGTCCTCGTAGAACCGCAGGGCGCGCGCCGTCGCGCTGAACTCGCGGCACAGCTGGCGGATCGAATAGGTGCGGTG
>NZ_JAHFPF010000210.1 GCF_023259385.1 Brevundimonas sp.
GCCGACGACGATCAGCACTCCAGCCTGGGTCCACAGCGGGGCGTCCGAGACGTCGTTCAGCGCGATGGTCATGATCTCGGCCGACAGGATCAGGTCGGTGCGCACGGCGCCCGCGACGGTCGTGGCCTCCAGATGGGCGGCGTCGCCCTCGACGGGCGTATCTTCGCCATGGCCGCCGCCGAACATCTCCATCAGCTTTTCGGCACCCTCGAAACAGAGGTAGGCCCCGCCGCACATCAGCAGCGGCGTGATGGCCCATGGCGCGAAGGCGGTCAGCAACAGGGCGACGGGCAGGATCAGCAGCAGCTTGTTGCGGATCGAGCCGATGGCGATCTTGCCGATGATCGGCAGCTCGCGGCTGGGCGACAGGCCGGTGACGTATTTCGGCGTGACCGCCGCGTCGTCGACCACGACCCCCGCCGCCTTGACCCCGGCCTTGCCCGCCGCGGCGCCGACATCGTCGATCGACGCCGCCGCAAGCTTGGCGATCCCCGCCACATCGTCGAGCAGGGCGATAAGTCCGGAGGGCATGGGCGCGGTCACAGGTGAGAAGGGGAGGCCGCAGGGGTACGGCAGGCGAGGGCGCGTGTCGATCCGGGCTCCCTTCGATGCGGCGCCCAAAAACACATAAAGATATCCTTATATGTTTCTTGACTTTGCCCCGACGCCCGGCATTGTAGCGCCTGTCGTGGTCTGCGCGTCGTCTTAGGGCGGCGCGGAGCTAAGAGGGAAGCCGGTGCGACGCCGGCGCTGCCCCCGCAACTGTAAGCGGCGAGCCGAAGGTCCATCACGTGTCACTGGGGGTTCGCTCCCGGGAAGGCCGGACCCGAAGCCGTGACCCGTGAGCCAGGAGACCTGCCCCGACAGATAACGTCCTCCGGCGGGGTGTCCGGTCAGGTCGCCTGTACGCCGCCGGACCGTTTCCGCGCGGGCGTTCGCGCGTCCCTGCCCGAAGCCTTGCCACCAGCAAAGGCTTCGCATCATGACCGCCCGTCTCCCCGTCCAGGTCGCCACCCTCGGCTTTCCCCGCATCGGCCCGAAGCGCGAACTCAAGACCGCGCTTGAGCAGCATTGGTCCGGCCGGATCGACGACAAGGCCCTGCTGGCCGCCGCCGCCGAGCTGCGCGGCCAGGCCTGGCGACGCCAGCGCGATCTGGGCGCCGATATCGTCCCGTCCAATGACTTCTCGCTCTACGACCATGTGCTGGATGCGACCGCCATGGTCGGCGCCGTGCCGGACATCTACGGCTGGAGCGGCGAGCGGGTCGGGCTGGAGACCTATTTCGCCATGGCGCGCGGATCGCAGGGGCAGGGCGAGGCCGCTTGCGCCCACGGTCAGTCGCACGGCGGCGACGGGGTTCCCGCCGCCGAGATGACCAAGTGGTTCGACACCAACTACCACTATCTGGTGCCCGAGTTTACGGCGGACCAAGCCTTCCGGCTGGGCTCGACCAAGGCGCTGCACGAGTATCTGGAGGCCAAGGAACAGGGGATCGAGACCCGGCCGGTGCTGCTGGGACCGGTCAGCTATCTGTTGCTGGGCAAGGCGCGGGCCGTCTCGAGCGGCGCGGCGGCGAACGACGCGGGCTTCGACCCGCTGACCCTGCTGCCCAGGCTG
The DNA here is from genome assembly GCF_023259385.1 of Brevundimonas sp. Taxonomy (GTDB): domain Bacteria; phylum Pseudomonadota; class Alphaproteobacteria; order Caulobacterales; family Caulobacteraceae; genus Brevundimonas. The sequence goes on from NZ_JAHFPF010000210.1 coordinate 1,619, forward strand.
CTATCGGTCTACGCGGAGGTGCTGCGGTCGTTGGCGCGGGCGGGGGCGACCTGGGTGCAGATCGACGAGCCCTGCCTGGTCACCGACCTGAGCGATGCGGCGCGCGAGGCCTATGCCCACGCCTACGCCGTGCTGAGCGACGTGACCCCGCCGATCAAGCTGATGCTGACGACTTGGTTCGGCGCGATCGGCGACAATCTGGAAACGGTGCTGGCCTTGCCGGTGCACGGCCTGCACGTCGATCTGGTCCGCGCGCCGGAGCAGCTGGACGCCGTCGTCGCGCGGGCGCGGCCGGACCTTGTCCTGTCGCTGGGGGTGCTGGACGGGCGCAACGTCTGGAAGGCCGACCTGAACGCCGTGCTGGACCGGATCGAACCGGTGGTCGCGGCGGGCCGTCAGGTGATCATCGCCCCCTCATGCAGCCTGTTGCACACCCCGATCGATCTGGAGCGCGAGACCGCGCTGGACGCCGAGGTGAAGGACTGGCTGGCCTTCGCGGTGCAGAAGATCGCCGAGCTGGCGGCGCTGGCGAAGGCCCTGAACGAGGGGCGCGACGCGGTGCGTGAGACCCTGGACGCCTCGACCGCCTCGGTGGCTTCGCGCCGGGTCTCGCGGCGCATCAACGATGCGGCGGTGCAGGCCCGGGCCGCCGAGCGCGACCCCGACCTGAGCCGGCGCACGGCCTCGTTCGAGGTGCGCCGCCTGCTGCAGGACGCCCGCCTGGGCCTGCCCGACTGGCCGACGACCACCATCGGCTCCTTCCCCCAGACCCCCGAGGTTCGAAAGGCCCGCGCCGACCACGGCAAGGGCGTCCTCGACGACGGGGCCTACGAACAGTTCCTGCGCGAGGAGACCGCCCGCACGGTCAGATGGCAGGAGGAGATCGGCCTGGACGTGCTGGTCCACGGCGAGTTCGAGCGCAACGACATGGTCCAGTATTTCGGGGAGCAGTTGTCGGGCTTCGTCTTCACCAAGGCGGCGTGGGTGCAGTCCTACGGCTCGCGCTGCGTCCGCCCGCCGATCCTCTACGGCGACGTGTCGCGGCCGAAGGCCATGACGGTGGAGTGGTGGCGCTACGCCCAGTCCCTGACCGAGCGGCCGATGAAGGGGATGCTGACCGGTCCTGTGACGATCCTGAACTGGTCCTTCGTGCGCGACGACCAGCCGCGCAGCGAGACCTGCCGCCAGATCGCCTTCGCGATCCGGGACGAGGTGGTCGACCTGGAGACCGCCGGCGCCCCCATCATCCAGATCGACGAGGCCGCTTTGCGCGAGGGCCTGCCGCTGCGCCGCGCCGACTGGCAGGCCTATCTGGACTGGGCGGTCGAGGGCTTCCGCATCGCCGCCTCGGGGGTGCGGGACGAGACCCAGATCCACACCCACATGTGCTATTCAGAGTTCAACGACATCATCCGGTCGATCGGCGCCATGGACGCCGACGTCATCTCCATCGAGACCTCGCGCTCGAAGATGGAGCTGCTCGACGCCTTCTCCGGCTATCGCTATCCGGCCGGGATCGGGCCGGGCGTCTACGACATCCATTCGCCGCGCGTGCCGGCGGTGGAGGAGATGACGGCCCTGCTGAAGGCCGCGGCCGCCAAGCTGCCCGTCGGCCAGCTGTGGGTGAATCCGGACTGCGGGCTGAAGACCCGCCAGTGGCCCGAGACCGAGGCCGCCCTGCGCAACATGGTAGCGGCGGCGAAAGCGGTGCGGGCATGACCGTTCGCCTGATCGACATGGTGTTCCCCGGGGACGCCAACCACCACGGCACCCTGTTCGGGGGCGTCGGGCTGGCGCACCTGGACAAGGTCGCCTTCCTGGCCGCCAGCCGCCATGCGCGGCGGGCGGTGGTGACGGCCGGGTGCGAGCGGATCGACTTCGCCGCCCCCGCCCGCATCGGGGAGATGGTGGAGGCCGCGGGCCGGGTCGTGCGCACGGGCCGGTCGTCGCTGGGCGTGGAGGTCGAGCTTCACGCCGAGGCCCTGCTGACCGGCGAGCGGCGGCTGTGCACGCGCGGCCTGTTCAACATGGTCGCCCTGCGCGGCGACGGAGACGAGACGCCGCTGTCGCCGGTCCAGGACGAGGCGGAGGAGGCCGATGGCTGGCTGCGAACGGTGGAAATGGTGTTCCCCGGCACGACCAACCACTACGGCACCCTGTTCGGCGGCGACGCCCTGAAGCTGATGGGCAAGGCGGCGTTCGTCACCGCGACGCGGTCCGCCCGCGCCGTGGTGGTGATGGCCGCCACCAACCGCATCGACTTCAGGGCCCCGATCGACGGCGGCGACATGATCGAACTGGTCTCGCGGGTGAAGATGACGGGGCGCAGCTCGCTGGCCGTCGAGGTTCAGCTGTGGGCCGAGGGGCTGGTGAGCGGCGACCGGCGCCACTCGGCCACGGCGGAGTTCATCATGGTCGCCGTCGACCGGACGGGGATACCGACGCCGGTGTCCTGAGGCTCAGGCGGTCCAGAAGCCATTGCGCCGCCGCGGCGGCCCCGTCGCTCCGGACTTCGCCTGCGAGCGCCGCAGCCCGCGCTGTCGTTTCGGGCCGCAGCGCCGCGTCCAACGCCGTCGTCAGCGTCTCGACCGTGGGCGTCGGGCCCTCGTGCGCCACGCCGACGCCCAGGCCGGCGACCCGGGCGGCCCAGTAGGGCTGATCGACGAGCTGGGGGACGATGACCTGCGGCGCTCCGGCGCGGGCGGCGGCGGTCGTGGTGCCCGCCCCGCCGTGGTGGATGACGGCGGCGACGCGGGAGAAGAGGGCCTGCTGATTGATGTCGCCGACCCGGAAACAGTCGGCTCCGTCGTCGGGCAGGGCGAAGCCGGCCCAGCCGCCGGCCAGAACCACGCGGCGGCCATGGGCGCGGGCGGCGGTGACGGCGGCCCGCGCCGCGTCCTGCGAGGCGGCCATGCTCATGCTGCCGAAGCCGACATAGACAGGCGGCGCGCCGGCCTCGAGAAAGTCGTCCAGCCCCTCCGGCAGCGGGCGCGGGTCCGGCAGGATCCAGGCGCCGGTCTGGACGGCGTCGCACAGGTCGGTCGGCGCCCAGGGCCACAGGGCCGGGTCCGAGGCCAGGAGCGGGCGATCAGAGAAGACCTGGTCGCGGACATTGTCGGTCGGCGACAGGCCGACGGAGGCGCGCAGACCGTTCACCGCCTCGCCGAACAGCGCGTTCATGACGCCGATGTTGAGGTCCCACAGCGCGCGGTTATCGGTCACCTCCGGCGGGTGGGGATGGCCGGGATAGGGGAAGGGGGCGTGATGCTCGGACGGCAGGATCAGGGGGCAGAAGGAGACGTGGGCGTAGGCCGCGCCCTTCTGCTCGGCCACGGCCTGCGAGGCCGCGCAGGACGGCATCAGGCCGGTCGCCACGATCAGGTCGCAACCCTCGGCCGCCCTGGAGATCGCGCCCAGCTGGGCGAAGGCCATTTCGGCCGCGCGTTTGGGCAGGTCCACCGGCGGCTTGCCGGCGACGGCGATCCAGTCGCGGATACCCATGAAGGCCGGGACGAATGGCACGCCGGCGCGGGCCAGCAGGTCGATGAACTCCTGATCGGGCGGGGCGCAGACCACCGCTTCCGCGCCTTGCGCCTGAAGCGCCGCGGCCAGCGCCGCCCTCGGCTCGACGTCGCCGCGCGATCCATAGGTCGTCAGCAGAATACGCATTCGGTCACCCTCCATTCCGAGGGTTCCGGACTCTGCGCATAAAAGCCGGCGCGCCAAGCCTTGAACGAAACTGTTTCGTGCCCACTTCCAGTCCAACTGGACGGTCAGTCGGGCAACCGAAGCGCCTTCCACTTCAACACAGCCGGAAGTCGGGTCCCCTCCGCCCAGGCCGTGAACGCTCCCAGGATGTCCTCGAATTCCAGAACTGTCTGGCCGCCTTCCGTCTCCGCGCGGAAGTGGCGATCCGCGCCGCCGTCGCGGCGCTCGAGCGTGAAGCCGCCGTCGGTCCAGCGGGTCTGGATGTAGTCCTCGGGGGCCGCCTCAAGGATCAGGATGTCGTTCGGGCCGGTTTCGGAAAGCGCCTCCTGCAACTCGGCCGCGGAGATCACACCGGTCCGCGTCGTCTCGTTGACGATCAGGGTCAGCGTCCGGAGCGGAGCGGTTGCAGACGGCGTTCGCCTGGACGGCGCCGTCGCATTGCGCACGAAGCGGACCAGAGGGTCGGCCTCAACATGCATCGCGTTCCGTAGCCAGACGCCCAACAGCCACAGGGGGATGAAGATCGCGGCCATGAACGGGATAGACCGCAGGGCTTCGGTTGCATCCCGTCCAGTGAGAAGCGCCACGAGCGGGACGAACAGGAAGGCTACGCCGATCAGGGTCACGCCAATGACTCCGTTCAGGTCGGAGCCCGCGCGGCCGGTGATCCGGGCGCCCGAGGGGTCGGAGGAAATCCAGCCGATGAGCATGGGGCCTCGGGTTATGCCCGTCCACCACAGGCAGACCAGGGAGCCGAGGATCCAGCCGCGGGCGCCGTTCTTCTGTTCGAACCAGCCCTTCGCCCGGCGGCGAATGCGGGCCTTGGCCTCGTCCGGCGAGAGGGGCGACAGGATCTCGAACGGATAGCCGAACGGTTGCAACGCCATGAACTTTCCCGACCTTCCGCGCTCGCCGGGAGTCTTGTCGGGCCCGCCGGTCCGCGCAAGACAGGGCAAACAAAAAGGCCCGGGAT
>NZ_JAHFPF010000211.1 GCF_023259385.1 Brevundimonas sp.
CATGTCGCGATCGGCACGAGCGCGGTCGCGGTGGCGTCCAACGCCGGGATCAACCTGGTCAGTCACGCCCGCAAGGGCGCGGTCAAATGGCGATGCGCCAGCGTCTTCGCCGCCGCCGGGGTCGTCGGCGCCTTGATCGGATCATTCGCGGGCCGCCAGGTCGACGGCGACAACCTGCTGGCGCTCTTCGCCGTGCTGATGCTCGTGGTCGGCGGGCTGATGTTGAGGAACCGCTCCGGCCAGGGCCTGCCCGATGTTCGGCTCAGCGCGGAAAATGGTCCCCGGCTTGTCGGCCTTGGGTTCGGGACAGGACTTCTGTCCGGCTTCTTCGGCATCGGCGGAGGCTTCCTGATCGTCCCGGGTCTGATCCTCGCCACCGGCATGCCGATCCTGAATGCCATGGCCTCGTCGCTAGTCGGCGTCGCCGCCTTCGGGGTGACGACGGCCTCCAGCTACGCCTGGGCCGGCCTGGTGGACTGGAGGGTCGCCGCGATCTTCATCGCCGGCGGCGTGGTCGGAGGCCTGATCGGCGCCCGGGTCGCCCGGATCATGAACCGCAAACGCGGCGCGCTGAACGTGCTGTTCGCCGGTCTCATCTTTGTCGTCGCCCTCTACATGCTGGCTCGCACCGTCGGGCCGTTCTGATCTCACAAGGAGCAATCGCCATGAGCTATTATTTTTCCAGAACCCTGGACCTCGACTTCGACACAACGGTCGCGGCCACCCGCGAGGCCCTGAGCGAAGAAGGCTTCGGCGTGATCACCGAGATCGACGTCCGCAAGACTCTCAAGACGAAGATCGACGTGGAGTTTCGCCCCTATCTGATCCTGGGCGCCTGCAATCCGCGAATGGCCTACGAGGCCCTGCAGATCGAAGACAAGGTCGGCGCCCTGCTGCCCTGCAATGTGGTGGTGCAGGAGATTTCGGCAGGCAGGACAGAGGTCGCCGCGATCGACCCGGTCGCCTCTATGCTGGTCGTCGGCAATCCTGCCCTGGACGAGAAGGCGCGCGAAGTCGGCGAGAAGCTGTTGAAGGCGCTCCAACGCCTCTAGATCGTCTCCGGCTGGGCGGCCTACCGGAACGGGGCCGAGAACCGGCGCGGCCCCAAGGCGGGCAGGCTTCAGCGGGGCCGTCGCACGGGCACTTCCACCGGCCGCGCGGGTCCGGAACGCGCGGCGCCCGGCGATTTCGGCGCCGCTCCTCCGCTGGGGAAGCGCTCAAGGTGTCGACAAAGGCTGCCCGGCGACTGGCGCGACCACGGGGGCGATTGCTAGACCGTCCTCGAACCGCCTGCAGGAGCGCGAGTGCCCTTTCCCGACTTCGACCCGGTGATCTTCAGCATCGGACCGCTGGATTTCCGCTGGTACGCCATGGCCTATGTGTTGGGGATCGTGCTGGGCTGGTGGTACGCCGCGCGTCTGGCCAGGGCGACCTCGCTGTGGGCGCCGACCGAGCCGCCGGTGACGAGCCGGCAGCTGGACGACCTGATGCTTTGGATCACTCTGGGCATCATCCTGGGCGGGCGCTTCGGCTACGCCCTGTTCTACCAGCCGCACCTGTACGGCGACCTGTTCACTGGTTCGACCTGGGGCGAGCGGCTGGCGCTGTTCCGGCTTTGGGACGGCGGCATGAGCTTCCATGGCGGGCTGATCGGGGTCAGCCTGGCCGTCCTGTGGTTCGCCACGAAGCAGAAGATCCGCCTGCTCAGCCTGGGCGATCTGATCGCGCCGGTCGCGCCGATCGGGCTGGGCTTGGGCCGGCTTGCCAATTTCGTCAACGGAGAGCTGTGGGGCCGGGTCACCGACGCCCCGTGGGGGATCAACTTCTGCAACGCGCGCGCCCGCCAGATGTACGGCGTCCTGTGCGAATATCCCGGCGGTCCGGGCGTCCTGCCGCGCCATCCCAGCCAGCTCTACGAGGCCTTCCTGGAGGGCGTAGTGCTGCTCAGCGTCCTGGCCTTGGCGATTTTCCGAGGTCGCCTGTTGGCGAGGCCCGGCTACGTCACGGGCCTGTTCCTGCTCGGCTACGGCCTGATCCGTGCCTCGCTTGAGAATGTGCGCCAGCCCGATTTCGGCATGGAGAGCTATCCGTTTGGCTTGACCATGGGGATGATGCTGCCCTTCCCGATGATCCTGGCCGGCGCCTGGCTGATCTGGCGCGCCCGAACCCGGCCGCCGGTCTCGGCCTAGCGGGCGCTTTCGGGCTGCCTCTCGAACCAGCTGACTTCGGTTTCGCCGCCCCGATCATAGACCGCATTCCAATGCTCCCTGCCCGTCGCCATCGCCATTCCTCCAGTCGCGCGCGTCGGACCTTCCCCAAGATGGCGGCGGTTCGCCCTGGTCCGCAATGGGTCAGCCATCTCTCAAGGGCTATCGGAAGCCGCTGATCCAGTCTTCGACCTGCGCGCGCGAACCTGCGGCGGCGCGTTCCAGGCCAACCTTGCCGAGGATCGCCAGATGCGAGCTGGCGGTGTCCGGATGACGGGACAGGTCCATGCAGATCGACAGCACCGCCTCGTGCAGATCTCCCGTCTGACACAGCGCCAGCGCTCGCGCCTTGGCCTCGCCGACATGGGTGTCGGCTACCGCTGCCGGCGCCATCGCCGTCGGGCGTGGAGCGACCGAACGACCGGGCCGGACGACATGGTTGGCCCACAGCTCCAGCGCCGCCCGCTTCTCCGGCACATAGGTGTGCCGGTCATAGACGCTGGTGACCGCCGCCCCTTCGTTGGGCGTGTGTCCGAGCACCAGCCCGACCACGAAGCGGCTGACGCCATACCGCCCGGTGAGCGTGGTCGCGCCCGACCGCCGGACGTCATGGGGAGACCCCACCGCCAGCTTCCTGCGCGCGCAGGTTCGGGCGAACGCGCGGGTGATGGCGTGCGGGTCCAGGTGCTGGCCGGGAGATCGGGCCGATGGAAAGAGGTAGGGACTGCCCGGATCGAGCGCCCAGGCGACTTCCAGCACCTCGAGGGCGTCGTCCCCCAACGGCACGACGTGCTGATGTTTGGCCTTGGCCCGCTCCGACGGGATGGTCCAGATCTTCGCTGTCCGGTCGAACTCGGTCTTTCGGGCGCCGGCGACCTCGTTGCGGCGCGTCAACGTCAGCATCAATAGCTGGATGGCCAGTCCCATCGCCGGCTCCAGACGCGCATGAACCCCTGCGGTCTTCTCGCCCGGTCCCCGCGGCACGGAAGCCTCCGACGCAGCGTCCCAAAGCGTCCGCAGGGCCGCGTCGTCGAACATGCGCTCGCGCGACGTGAGGGCCAGCGGGCGGGCCAGGCCGAGCGCGGGATTGGACTCGATACGCTCCTCGAGCACGGCGAACCCCAGGACGGCGTGCAGCACGGCGCCGATCGACGCCACGCTGGCGGCCGCCAACCCGCTGTCGGTCACCAGCTTGCGCATGAAGACCTTGACGTCAGCGCGCCGGATTCCAGTGAACGGCCGCGCGCCCAGAGGGGTCTTGATGTGGTTCCGCCACATCTGGCGTTCGTTGCTGAGGGTGACCTCCCGCTTCGGCCGACGGCGCCCACCGTGCAGTCCCACCGTCGCCGCCTGCCAGTAGGCCTCGGCGAGTTCGTCGAGGGTTTCGCCGGTTCGCGCCCGTTCACGGGCGGCGGTCTTTTCCGCGACGGGATCCCCGCCGTCCACCACCGCGATGCGCAATCCCGCGACCTTGGCGCGGGCCTCGGCCAGCGACAGATCGGGGTAGGCGCCGAGGCCGAGACGTCGCCTCGTTCCGTTCGCGGCGACATAGCGGAACTCGAATTGCTTCAGCCCCGTGGGAAAGACGCGAACTCCCAAACCCCGGCTGCCGCCGATCCCCATCTCGTAGACCTTGTCAGCGGGTTTCAGCCCAGAGATCTGACGGTCCGTGGTAAGTAGAACGCGGGCCACAATGCGCTCTCCTCGCGCCTGCGCTGCAAATCAAACGCGTCCCAACCTAGCAGATTCTGGGGCGCTGGTGGGGCGCCAGACGCAGAATTTCCCGAAAAAGCAAGAAAAGTGCTGAAAAATTAAAATGACGCTTTTCAGATATTTATCGAGTTATGCACAGTCCTGAAATGCCCTGAAATTGCCTTTGAGGCCCTTCACACCGAGGGGGTCACAGGTTCAATCCCTGTCACATCCACCATTTCCTTCCTGCTCCTTCAGACTCCGTAGCCTTCGTCGGCGCAGACGACCGGCTCGCGGATTGCGGTCAATCCGCCGTCGGCGGACACGTCCCATGCCGCTTCGGCGCGCAGCAGGCCGAAGTCGCCGTTGTCGACCGCATATTCGGCGCCCACCAGAGCGATGACGCCAGGCTCCGGCGTCGAGTCCTTCAGCCCCCGGCTCGCCCGCTTGCATTCATAGGCGACGTAGCTCTCGGCGGTGCGTCCTGACGCCCGAACCGTGTCCACGCCTCGCCACAGGGCATGATCTCCAGCGCGACCGATTTCGATCTTGGAGACGAAGATCCAGTCGCGTGGGTTCGAAAGCGAGCGGTGAACGCCGATCGCAACCGGCGCACGCACGAAGGAGCCGCCATAGTTTTCATAACCGGCGATTCCCCGCTCTTCGCCACCCGACCAGGTCGCCCCCACCAGGGCGCGTTCCGGACCGCGAGCCTGGGTCTGCGCGGCGGTTCCGCATGCGGCCGCCAGGCTCGCCAGGATCACAAAACCGCCCAGGATCGACCCCGATGCTTTCATCACTTCATCCTCTCGCTATTCGGCGACCGGCAGGCGCACGATCACGTCGTCGACCTGCACGCCGCCCCGGTCGATGACCAGGTTCTGGTAGTTGCGCTGGCCGTCCTGGGTTTCCGATTCGACGTCCTCGACCTCGGTGCGGAACTGACGGCGCAGGTAGGTGGCCAGTTCGCCCGCGGTGACCAGGCGGTCGCCGTCCATGTCGGCCTCGCCGGACATACCCTCGCGCAGGAAGTGGGACAGGTAGCCGCCGGCGCGGAACTTGTCGGCCACGGCGCTGGTCAGGTCCTCTTCCGAGCTGAACAGGCCCATGACGCCGGGGCGGTCGACGACGTTGCGCGCAAAGCCGCCCGAGTAGCAGGCGTCGATCACCAGCAGCGACAGGCGGGTGCGCAGCGTCCCGAACAGGCGGCCCATTTCGGCGTCGCTGATCTCGCCGTCGCGCAGGACGATGGACTCGCTCTTGCCGTCCGGCTCGACGCCGCTGACCGCGACCTCGTTCTGGTCGCCGTGGCCGGAGAAGAAGAACAGGAACATGTCGTCCGGCCCGGCCTGGGCCGCGACGCGTTCGAAGGCCGAGCGCACGCCCGCCACCGTGGCCTCGGCGTTGGTCAGGACGACGCTGGCGTCGTTCAGCGAGCCTTCGCGCTGCAGCGCCTCTGCCAGCTTGCGGGCGTCCTCGTCGGTGAAGGCCAGGTCGTTCTGGGCGCCGCCGTAGTCCGAAACCCCGACCATGACCGCGAACACCCGCGCGCCGCCGGGCGCCGCCGCCTGACGCGAGGATTCCTGACCGGGCTCGACGGTGAAGCGATACGAGCCCGTCTCGCCCGGACGATAGGAGGTGACCTGGACCTCGTACCGGCCGTCTTCCGGCAGGGTGATCTGCTGGCGGCTGTTGGTGCCGTCGTCGCCGTCGTCGTTGTCGAACTGCTCGCCCGAGGGGGAGCGCACGATGGTGTAGGCGTCGAAGGCCGAGGAGGTCAGCTCGACCGCCACGCGCTCGCCGCGCCGGCCGTTGAAGGTGTAGCGGTCGAAATACTCGCCGCTGTCGAGGGTTTCGTCCCCGCTGGACAGGGCCCCGCCGATGGCCTGGCCGATCTGGATCTCCCCGCCGGGCGAGGCCTGTTCGGACGCTCGCACCGCGGCCGCGGGCGGCTTCTCGGCGCCGGCGCCTTCCAGCACCGACAACTGGTAGGCCCCCCGCTCTCCGGCGGCGTAGCTGGTGGCGGTGATGGTGTAGGCCCCGTCGGCCGGCAGGGTGACCAGCAGGCGGCTGTCGCGCGAATCCGCTGCGGAGGGGTCGTCGTCGTTGAACTCGGAGAAGCCGTCGGGACCGGAGATGGCGACATAGGGATCGAAGGCCTGTGAGGTCAGGCGGATGTCCAGCTGCTGCCCCCGGCGACCGGCCAGGGTCCAGCTGTCGGTGTACTCGCCGCTGCTGAGCGTCGCGTCGCCGTCCCGCAGTTCACCCGAGACCGGCCGGCCCAGGCGAATCACGCCTGTTGGCGCGGCGGCGGCCGGCGCATCGGCCCCGCCGCCCACGGCGGTCAGCCGCAGGGTGTAGGCTCCCGTCTCGCCCGCCCCATAGCTGGTCGCG
>NZ_JAHFPF010000212.1 GCF_023259385.1 Brevundimonas sp.
GGATCACCGAGCCGGCGCCCAGGAACAGCAGCGCCTTGAAGAAGGCGTGGGTGAACAGGTGGAACATGGCCGCCTCATAGGCGCCGACGCCCGCGGCGAAGAACATGTAGCCCAGCTGCGAACAGGTCGAATAGGCGATGACCCGCTTGATGTCGTTCTGGGCCAGGCCGACGGTCGCGGCGAACAGGGCCGTGACCGCGCCGATGGTGGCGACGATGGCCGAAGCGGTCGGCGCGTGCTCGAACAGCGGCGACAGCAGGCAGACCATGTAGACGCCGGCGGTGACCATGGTCGCCGCGTGGATCAGCGCCGACACCGGGGTCGGGCCTTCCATCGCGTCCGGAAGCCAGGTGTGCAGGAAGAACTGGGCCGACTTGCCCATGGCGCCGATGAACAGCAGGAAGGCCGCCAGATCGAGCCCCGACCAGGTGTGGCCCAGGAACTCCCAGCCCGTGCCGGCCTTGGCGGCGATCATCGGGAAGAACTCGGCGAACTGGATCGTGCCGAACATCCAGAAGACGGTGAAGATGCCCAGGGCGAAGCCGAAGTCGCCGACCCGGTTGACCACGAAGGCCTTGATGGCGGCGGCGCTGGCGGTGGGCTTCTTGTACCAGAAGCCGATCAGCAGATAGGACGCCAGGCCCACCCCTTCCCAGCCGAAGAACAGCTGCATGAAGTCGGCGGCGGTGACCAGCGCCAGCATGGCGAAGGTGAACAGCGACAGGTAGGCGAAGAACCGCGGCTTGTCCGGGTCCTCGGCCATGTAGCCCCAGGAATACAGGTGAACCAGCGACGACACGCTGGTCACGACCACCAGCATCGTGGCCGACAGGGCGTCGATGCGGATCGACCAGTTGGAGACGAAGTCGCCGACGTGGATGAAGGGCGCCAGGGTGAGCGTGAACGGCTCCAGATGGCCCCAGGTCCACTGGCTGAACACGATCCAGGCGATGACGCACGAGAAGAACAGCAGGCCCGTGGTGATGGCCTGGGAGACGACGTTGCCCAGTCGGCGGCCCGACAGGCCGACGATGGTCGCGCCCAGAAGCGGGGCGAAGATCCCGAGAGTGACGAGGAGCTGGATATTCACGATCAGCCCTTCATGACCGAGGCGTCGTCCACGGCGATGTCGCCGCGGTTACGGAAGAAGGTCACCAGGATGGCCAGGCCCACGGCCGCCTCGGCGGCGGCCACGGTCAGCACGAACATGGCCATGATCTGCCCCGACACGTCATTGAGGTAGCTCGAGAAGGCGACGAAATTGATGTTCACGGCCAGCAGGATCAGCTCGATCGACATCAGGATGATGATGACGTTCTTGCGGTTCACGAAGATGCCGAACACCCCGATGGTGAACAGGATGGCGGCGACCGCCAGATAGTGCTGCAGGGTGACGACCATCAGACCAGATCCTCGGGGGTGACGCCCGCGCCGGTGGTGACCGACTTCACTTCCATGGCCGTCTTGGCGTCGCGACCGACCTGGTCGGCGACCTTCTGGCGCTTGATGTGGGGCTTGTGGCGCAGGGTCAGGACGATGGCGCCGATCATGGCGATCAGCAGCACGATGCCCGCGGCCTGGAAGAAGTAGACGTAGTCCGTATAGAGCACCCGGCCGATCGTCTCGACGTTCGAGGCGTCCGCCGTCGCGACCATCGGCGAGGCCGCGTCCGCGGCGGCGCCGCGGTTCACCACGGTCAGCGAGATCATGACCATCTCGGCCAGCAGGACACCCGCGACGATCACCGCCAGCGGCAGATACTGCGCGAAGCCTTCGCGCAGCCGCAGGAAGTCGACGTCCAGCATCATGACGACGAACAGGAACAGCACCGCCACGGCGCCGACGTAGACCACGATCAGAAGCATGGCCAGGAACTCCGCCCCCAGCAGGACGAACAGCCCCGCCGACGAGAAGAAGGCCAGGATCAGCCACAGCACGCTGTGCACGGGGTTCTTCGCCGTGACGACCAGAAGGCCGGCCACGACGGCCACCGTCGACAGCAGATAGAAGGCAATGCCTTGCAACATCGGAGGCCTCAGCCCCTTTCGGTTATGGGCGGCGATCCCGTGTGGAATCGTCCTCCCCGTTCAGCGATTGCGCCTTAGCGGTAAGGCGCGTCGAGTTCCAGATTCTTGGCGATCTGCCGTTCCCAGCGGTCGCCGTTCGCCAGCAGGCGATCCTTGTCGTAGAGCAGCTCTTCGCGGTTCTCGACGGCGTATTCGGAGTTCGGCCCCTCGACGATGGCGTCCACCGGGCAGGCCTCCTGGCACAGGCCGCAGTAGATGCATTTGACCATGTCGATGTCGTAGCGGGTCGTGCGGCGGCTGCCGTCGGCGCGCGGTTCGGCCTCGATGGTGATGGCCTGGGCCGGGCAGATGGCTTCGCACAGCTTGCAGGCGATGCAGCGTTCCTCGCCGTTCGGATAGCGGCGCAGCGCATGCTCCCCGCGGAAGCGCGGCGACTGCGGATTGCGCTCGAACGGATAGTTCACCGTGGCCTTGGGCCGCGCCATGTACTTCAGCGACAGGCCGATGGCGCCGACGGCGTCGAGCAGCAGAGCGCCTTTCGCGGCCTGGACGAGACGGTTCAGCATTATTGCGCGCCTCCGGTACGCGGGCACTCGCGGGCGTAACGCTCGCTCTGTTTATCCATCGCCTCGCAACGCTGGAGGCGCTCGGCCTCCTGACGCTGGATGCGTTCCTGGCGCTGCTGCCACTGATGGGGCGACACCGGCAGGGGTTCGTAGGGCTGGCCCGCGCAGGCGGTCAGTGCGGCCGCGGCCACGAGAAGGGTCAGGACGCGCATCATTGGCCGCGCTCCATCCGCTCGCAGGCCTCGCGCCGGCGCCGCTGGTCCTCCTGGCTTCCGCCACGAGGCTCGATCCTGCAGTCCGGATGCGTCTGGGGGCCGCGCTGCCGGGCGCCCTCGGCGCGATCCATGCGGTCGATCGGCGAGATCACCTCGGGCTGGATCGGCTTGAAGACCGTCTGGCAGCCGCCGGCGGCCAGCGCCGCCAGCATCAGTCCGGAAAGGGCGAGGGTGCGGATCATGAACCCACCGCGAACACGCGCCAGGCGGCGACGGCGACGACGCAGACCAGCGAGGTCGGCAGGAAGATCTTCCAGCCCAGGCGCATCAGCTGATCGTAGCGGTAGCGGGGCACGAAGGCCTTCACCAGCGCGATCATGCAGAACCAGAAGACGATCTTGGCCAAGAAGGTGACCAGATAGACCGCCTGCTCCAGCCAGCCCGGCAGGGCGTCCAGCCAATCCTGCGGCACGCCGGGGTTCCAGCCGCCGAAGAACAGCAGGCTGATCATGGCGCACATGAAGACGATGTTCGCGTACTCGCCGATCATGAACAGCAGGTACGGGGTCGAGGAGTATTCGACCTGATAGCCGGCCACCAGTTCGGACTCCGCCTCGGGCAGGTCGAACGGCGGGCGGTTGGTCTCGGCCAGGGCCGAGACGAAGAAGATGATCGCCATCGGGAACATCACCAGGATCGTCGGCCAGGTCCCTGCCCCGCCGCCGAAGGCGAACCAGTTCCAGATCATGCCCTGCTGCTGGGTGACGATCGAGGTCAGGTTCATCGTCCCGGCCAGCAGGATGACGTTGATGATCACCAGGCCGATGGAGACTTCGTACGAAACCATCTGCGCGGCGGACCGCAGCGAGCCGAGGAACGGATACTTCGAGTTCGAAGCCCAGCCGCCCATGATGATGCCGTACACGCCGAGGCTGGAGATGGCGAAGATGTAGAGGATGCCGACGTTCAGGTCGGAGACGACCCAACCCGGCGCGAACGGAATGGCCGCCCAGGCGATGAAGGCCAGGATGAAGGTCAGCAGCGGCGCCAGCAGGAAGACGACCTTGTCGGCGCCGGCCGGGACGACGATTTCCTTCAGCACGAATTTAAAGAAGTCGGCGAACGACTGCAGCAGGCCGAACGGGCCCACCACGTTGGGGCCTTTGCGCATCTGCACGCCCGCCCAGATCTTGCGGTCGGCCAGCAGCAGGAAGGCCAGCGAGATCAGGATCCCGACGGTGACCAGCAGGATCCCGCCCGCGGTGATCAGGGTCCAGCCCACCGGACCGGCCCAGAAGGCCGGCGGGATCAGGCCCCAGGCCCAGACGGCCAGGGCGACGAGGCCCGCGGCGACGGCCAGACCGACGACGGTCAGGAACAGCACCGCCAGGACGTTCGGCTTGGACTTGGGGGAAACGACGTCGGTCATCGGTTACTCCGCCGCCATCGCGACCGGGGCGATCCGCTGGGCGGACAGCTCGGCCATCGTCACGCTGGCGCGCGTGATCGGGTTGTTCAGGTAGGGGTCGCGCACCGTCGAGGCGAAGGCCACGTCGCCCAGGTCGCCCTTCTTGCCCAGCGCCGCCACGTCGAACGACGCCGGCGTCGGCAGGTAGTCGATGCGGCCGAAGGTCGGATGGTCCGCCATCAGCTTGGCGCGCAGCGCGTCCAGCGTGTCGTACGGCAGGGTCTGGCCGACCAGGGCCGACAGGGCGCGCAGGACGGCCCAGTCTTCCTTGGCCTGTCCCTTGGGGAAGACGACGCGTTCGGCCATCTGCACCCGGCCTTCGGTGTTCACATACAGGCCCGACTTCTCGGTGTAGGCGGCGCCCGGCAGGATCACGTCGGCGCCGTGGGCTCCCCGGTCGCCGTGCGAACCCAGATAGACGCGGAAGGCGTCCGAGCCGCCCAGTTCGATCTCGTCGGCGCCCAGCAGGAACAGCACGTCCAGCGCGCCCGGCTTGATCATCTCGGCGACGGTCTTGCCGCCCTCGCCCGGGACGAAGCCCATGTCCAGGCCGCCCACGCGCGAGGCGGCGGTGTGCAGGACGTTGAAGCCGTTCCAGCCTTCGGTGACCACGCCGACCTTCTTGGCCAGCGCGCCCAGGGCGTTCAGCACGGCCGGGCCGTTCGCGCCGGTCAGGGCGCCCGAGCCGACGATGATCGCCGGACGCTCGGCCTTGGTCAGGAAGTCCATCGCCGCCTTGGGCAGCTTGGCCAGGGTCTTGGAGCCGGCGCCCAGCCAGCTGTAGTCGAAGGTCAGGGCGGCCTGTTCGCCGATCAGGCCGATCTCGGTCTTGCCGGCCAGCCAGCCCTTGCGCAGGCGGGCGTTCAGCAGCGGCGCCTCGGTGCGCGGGTTGGCCCCCACGATCAGGACGGCGTCCGCGTTTTCAATGCCTTGCAGGCCGGTGTTGAACAGCCAGCCTTCGCGCGGACCGACGCCCAGGGCGGCGCCGTCCTGGCGGCAGTCGGTGTGGGCCGAACCCAGGGCGCGGAACAGGTCCAGCGCCGCCTTCATCGATTCCGCGTCCTGCAGGTCGCCGCCGACCAGGCCGATGCGATCGGCCGGCGCGGCGTTCAACTTGGCGGCCACGACGCCCAGGGCCTCGTCCCACGAGGCGGCGCGCAGGCGGCCGTTCTCACGCACATAGGGGCGGTCCAGGCGCTGGCGCTGCAGGCCGTCGACGGCGTAGCGGCTGACGTCCGACAGCCATTCCTCGTTGATGCCCTCGTTCACGCGCGGCAGCACGCGCATGACTTCCGAGCCCTTGAAGTCGGCGCGGATGTTCGAGCCCAGCGCGTCCATGACGTCGATGGTCTCGGTCTTCTTCAGCTCCCACGGGCGGTAGTGGTACTGCCACGGGCGGTGCGTCAGGGCGCCCACCGGGCACAGGTCGTTGACGTTGCCCGACAGCTCGCTGTCGATGTTCTTTTCCAGATAGGTGGTGATCTCGGCGTCTTCGCCGCGCGAGATCATGCCGATGTCCGGAACGCCGGCGACCTCGGTGATGAAGCGGACGCAACGCGTGCACTGAATGCACCGCGTCATGAAGGTCTTCACCGTCGGACCCATGTTCTTTTCTTCGACCGCGCGCTTGTTCTCGGCGTAGCGCGAGCCGTCGCGGCCGTAGCCGACGGCCTGGTCCTGCAGGTCGCATTCGCCGCCCTGGTCGCAGATCGGGCAGTCCAGCGGGTGGTTGATGAGCAGGAACTCCATCACCCCTTCGCGGGCCTTCTTGACCATCGGCGTGTCGGTGAAGATCTCCTGGCCCTCGGCGGCCGGCAGGGCGCACGACGCCTGCGGCTTCGGCGGTCCGGGCTTCACCTCGACCAGGCACATCCGGCAGTTGCCGGCGATGGACAGGCGCTCATGGAAGCAGAAACGCGGGATCTCATGGCCGGCCTTTTCGGCGACCTGGAGCACGGTCATCCCGGGCTCGA
>NZ_JAHFPF010000213.1 GCF_023259385.1 Brevundimonas sp.
GACCAGGTCGCGCGCTCGGAAGCCTCGATCCTGATCACCGGCGAAAGCGGCGTCGGTAAGGAAGTCATGGCGCGCTACCTGCACAGCGGGTCCAAGCGCGCCGACCGCCCCTTCATCAGCGTCAACTGTGCGGCCATCCCCGACAACCTGCTGGAGTCGGAACTGTTCGGGCATGAGAAGGGGGCCTTCACGGGCGCCCTGGCCCGCCGCATCGGCAAGTTCGAGGAAGCCGACGGCGGCACCCTGCTGCTGGACGAAATCTCCGAAATGGACGTCCGCCTGCAGGCCAAGCTGCTGCGCGCCATCCAGGAGCGCATCATCGACCGCGTCGGCGGCACCAAGCCCGTTCCGGTCAACATCCGCATCATCGCCACGTCCAACCGCGACCTGGCCCGCTCGGTCAGCGAGGGGACCTTCCGGGAAGACCTGCTGTACCGCCTGAACGTCGTGAACCTGCGCCTGCCGGCGCTGCGTGAGCGTCCGGGCGACATCGCGGCCCTGGCCGACCACTTCGTCAAGAAATACGCCGCCGCCAACGGCGTGCCGGTGCGTCCGATCTCGGCCGAAGCCAAGCGCGCCCTGACCACCCACCGCTGGAACGGCAACGTCCGCGAGCTGGAGAACGCCATGCACCGCGCGGTGCTGCTGGCGGTCGGGCCCGAGATCGACGTCGAGGCCATCCGCCTGCCGGACGGCCAGCCGCTGACCGCCGGCGCCTATGGCGCGGCCGCTGCTGACGCCGGCCCCGCCGCCCGCGCGGCCCACGCCGCCGACGTCGTCACCCGCTCGCACGTCGGCCAGACCGTCGCGCAGATGGAGAAGACCCTGATCCTCGACACCCTGTCGCACTGCCTGGGCAACCGCACCCACGCGGCCAACATCCTGGGCATCTCGATCCGAACCCTGCGCAACAAGCTGAACGAATACGCCGACGAGGGCACGTCGATCCCGGCGCCCCAGTCGGGCGTCGCCTCCAGCGGCTACGCGGCCGCCTGATCCATGACCACGGGAACGGACCGCAGAAGCGTCCTGACCGGCCTCGGCGCGCTGGCTGTGGCCGCGTGCGGGCCCTCGCCTGAAGCGGCGGCTGGCCCTCAGTCGGACACGCCCCACAGGCTCGCCGGCCCGCCGCGGCAACTCGACCTCTCCGGCCTGGAAGCCACCTATGGTGGACGGATCGGCCTTGATGGCGTGGACACCACGAACCGTCGTCGCGTGGTCTGGCGCAGCAGTGAGCGGTTCGTCTACTGCTCGACCTTCAAGATGTACCTGGCCGCCGCGACGCTGCTGAGGGTGCAGGCCGGTCACGAACGTCTGGATCGGGCGATCCCGATCACCCGCGCCGACATGCTCAACCATGCCCCGACCACGGAGCCGGCGGTCGGTTCGACCCTGACGGTCCAGCAACTGATGCAGGGGACGGTTGAGCTCAGCGACAACCCCGCCGCCAACATCCTGATCCGCGAGATGGGGGGGCTGGACGCTCTGCGCGCCTTCTACCGGGGCATCGGCGACGACAGCACGCGCGTCGATCGGCTCGAGCCGGAAATGAACCGTCTGGACGGCGACAAGGACACGATTACGCCGGCCCAGTCCGTGGACAACATCGAGCGTCTGCTGGTCTCGGCCGAGACTCCGCTGAGCCCAAGCTCGAAGGCTCTCCTGACCCGCTGGATGATCGACACCCCCACCGGTCCGGGCCGGATCAAGGCGGGCGTTCCCGCCGGTTGGACCTTGGCGCACAAGACCGGCACCGGCGGCTATGGTCCGACCAACGACATCGGCGTGCTTACGCCCCCGTCCGGCGCGCCGATCACGCTGGCGATCTACTACCACGCCGACCGCTCTTCATCATCGGAGCAGAACGACGCGGTCATCGCCGAGGCGACCCGCATCACGCTGAAGGCGCTCGGCCATGACTGACGCTCCCGTCCTGATGAAGGACGGCTACGCCCGTCCCACCGCGCTGGACATGCGCGGCTGGCTGATGCGCGGCGAGGTGCTGATGGCCGTCGGCGTGATCGGCGTGATCATGCTGCTGATCCTGCCGGTGCCGAAATTCCTGCTGGACCTGCTGCTGGCCATTTCGCTGGTCTCGTCCGTGCTGATCCTGATGACGGCCGTGATGATGAAGCGGCCGCTGGACTTCGCCATCTTCCCGACGGTGCTGCTGGTCTCGACCCTGTTCCGTCTGGGCCTGAACCTGGCCTCGACGCGCCTGATCCTGACCCATGGGCAGGAGGGGCACGCCTCCGCCGGTCAGGTCATCGCCGCCTTCGGCGAGCTGATGATGGGCGGCAATTTCATCATCGGGGTGATCATCTTCGCGATCATCCTGGTGGTGAACTTCGTGGTGATCACCAAGGGTTCGACCCGGATCGCGGAAGTGTCCGCCCGCTTCACCCTGGACTCCATGCCGGGCAAGCAGATGGCCATCGACGCCGACCTGTCGTCCGGCCTGATCACCGAAGACCAGGCCAAGCTGCGCCGCAAGGAGCTGGAGCAGGAATCGACCTTCTTCGGGGCCATGGACGGTGCGTCCAAATTCGTGCGCGGCGACGCCGTGGCCGGCCTGATCATCACCTTCATCAACGCCATCGGCGGCATCCTGATCGGCGTCATCTCGCACGGCATGCCGATCAGCGAGGCGGCCAACACCTATATCCAGCTGACCATCGGCGACGGCCTAGTGACCCAGGTCCCGGCCATCATCATCTCGATCGCCGCCGGCTTCCTGGTGTCCAAGGCGGGCGTCGAGGGCACGGCGGACAAGGCCTTCGTCAGCCAGCTGGCCACCAATCCCGTCAGCCTGGGCGTCGTCTCGGCCGCCTCGGCCCTGATCGGCGTCATCCCCGGCATGCCGCTGATCCCCTTCATGGCCTTGGCGGCGGGGGCGGGCTTCATGGCTTGGCGGCTGGGCCGCCAGCGGCTCAAGCCTCAGCCGACAGAGGCCGAGATCGCCCAGGCCGCAGCCGGTCCCAAGGAGGATGTCGAGGAGCCCATCGGCACCGCCCTGACCATCGACGAGGTCAAGATCGAGCTGGGCTATTCCCTGCTGTCGCTGATCAACGATCTGGAGGGCCGCCGCCTGACGGACCAGGTCCGCGCCCTGCGCCGTTCGTTGGCCCAGGAGTACGGCTTCGTCATGCCGTCGGTGCGCATCCTGGACAACATGCGGCTGGGCACCCAGGGCTATGCGATCCGGATCAAGGAGATGGAGGCCGGGACCGGCGAGGTGCGCCTGGGCTCCCTCATGGCCATGGATCCGGCCGGCCGTCAGGTCGAGCTGCCGGGCGAGCACACGCGCGAGCCCGCCTTCGGCCTGCCGGCCACCTGGATCGACGAAAGCCTGCGCGAGGAAGCGACCTTCCGCGGCTACACCATCGTCGATCCGTCGACGGTGCTGACCACCCACCTGACCGAGATCCTCAAGGAGAACATGGCCGACCTGCTCTCCTACGCCGAGGTGCAGAAGCTGCTGAAGGAACTGGGCACGGAAGAGAAGAAGCTGGTCGACGAACTGATCCCCTCGGTGGTCACCGTCACCACCCTGCAGCGCGTCCTGCAGTCCCTGCTGCGCGAGAAGGTCTCGATCCGCGACCTGGCCGCCATTCTGGAGGGGCTGGCCGAGGCCGCGCCGCACACCAGCTCGGTCACCACCCTGGTCGAGCACGTCCGCGCGCGCCTGGCCCGCCAGCTGTGCTGGCAGCACAAGGGCGACGACGGCGCCCTGCCCATCGTCACGCTGTCGCCCGAGTGGGAAGCCGCCTTCGCCGAAAGCCTGATCGGCCCTGGGGAAGACAAGCAACTGGCCATGGCCCCCTCGCGCCTGCAGGACTTCATCCGCGCCGTCCGCGACGTGTTCGAGCGGGCCGCCATGGCGGGCGAGACGGCGGTGCTGCTGACCGGGCCGCAGGTGCGGCCCTACGTGCGCTCCATCATCGAGCGCTTCCGCGGCCAGACCGTGGTCATGAGCCAGAACGAGGTGCACCCCAAGGCGCGCCTGCGGACCATCGGCTCGGTCTAGATCAGTCCACCGAGACCCAGCCGCCGGCCGAGGCGTTGCGGGCCACGTCGTTGGCGGGGCGGGCGATCAGGCCGGACTGGGTGATCCACACGTCGTAGCGCGCCCCGTCGGCCATCGGCATATAGGCCGCGCCGCCGTACAGGGTGTCCACGGCGTCGACGTACTTGCGGTACTTCCGCGCCGTATCCCAGGTGCTGATCTTCCACGGCAGGCCGTTGTCCGCCTCGGTCATCGACAGCGGATGCACGCTGCGCTCGGCGTTGATCTCCTGCTGGATGGACTGATAACGGCCTGACAGACGGTCCAGCCGGTACTGGGTGTTCAGGCCCAGGACATTGGCCCACGGCTTCCATTTCAGGACCTGGGCCTCGATGCGCCATTCGTCGCCGTGCAGCGGATACAGATTGGTCGCCGCCGGCATGTTCTCGCCGTTGCCAGGCTGGATGACGGTGGCTTCGTAATACTGGGGGCCCAGCTGGCGGGTGGTGATGGTCGCCACCGGCCGCTCATAGACCAGCCGCGAATAGGTCTGGATGTCCAGCGCCAGCAGCGCCGCGATCGCCGCCACGGCCATGAAGCCGGCTCCGCTGACGCCGCCCAGGAGGCCGGAGACGAGTTTCCCCCGGAACAGGGCCCCCAGGCCCCTGAACAAGAGCACCAGGCCGATCAGTCCCACGACCGCCGGTACGATCCACCACCACCAGACCATTTGCGCCTCTTCCCCCGAACAAGACCCGACGATCTTTACCCTAAATCCTCAACTCGGCGAGAGTTTCTCCCTGCGCGCGACTGGACAGGGCAAAGCGCGACGCTAATGCTCGTATCCGATGAGTTCGGCGTTGCGCGACACGCTTGAGGCCCTGGGCCAGTTTTTGCGGACGCCGACCCTGGGTCGTCGGGTCGCGGGCCTTCTCGCGCTCGCCATTGTCCTGCTGCTGGCCAGCAACGCGGCCACCTTCGTGATGATCCGCCGCACGGCGACCTTCAACGACGAGGTCGAGAAGGCGCAACTGCTGCGCCGCCAGACGCGGACGGTGCTGATCCGGCTGATCGACGCCGAGACCGGGCAACGGGGCTTCCTGCTGACCGGGAACGCAGAATATCTCGAGATCAACGACGAGGCCTCCCGCGACCTGCCGAACATCCTGGCCGAGCTGACCGAGCTGTCGCGCGGTGATCCGGACATCGAGCCACGCGTCGTCCACCTGCGCCAGCTGGCGGAGACCAAGGACGCCGAGCTGGAACGGACCATCGTCATGGCGCGCACCGGGCGTCTGGGGCAGGCCCTCGGGGTGGTGCGCGGCAATGAGGGCAAGGCGACGATGGACGCCTTCCGCAGCGAGGCGTCCAGCATCGACGAGATTCTGGATACCCGGATGCAGTTCCGGACCCGCCAGTCCGAATGGGCCGGCGGCATCACGGTTCTGGTCAACGCCATCGGCGGCGTGCTGATCATCGTCCTCGCCGGCGTCAGCGCCTGGCTGATCCGCCGCTATGTGGCCGAGATCCAGGCCGCCCGGGACGCGGTGCATCGCATGAACGCGGGCCTGGAAGCCAAGGTCCGCGAGCGAACCTCGGACCTGACCCGCGCCAACGAGGAAATCCAGCGCTTCGCCTATATCGTCAGCCACGACCTGCGCGCGCCCCTGGTCAACGTCATGGGTTACACCTCCGAGCTGGAACAGGTCGGCAAGGTCATCGACAAGGCGATCGTCGAGGCCGAGAGCCGCCGGAAGGTGGACCCTGAGATCATCGTGGCCGTCCGCGAGGACATGCCGGAGGCCATCGGCTTCATCCGCGCCTCGACCGAGAAGATGGACCGGCTGATCAACGCCATCCTGAAGCTGTCCCGCGAAGGCCGCCGGACGCTGGTCCCCGAACTGCTGGACATGACGCAGATGGTGCGGGGCATCGCCGACAGCGTCCGCCACCAGACCGAGTCCGCCGATGCCGAGGTCGTCGTGGAGCCCCTGCCCCGGCTGGACAGCGACCGGCTGTCGGTCGAGCAGGTGTTCGGCAACCTGATCGACAACGCCGTCAAATACCTCGAACAGGGCCGCCCGGGCCGCATCGTCGTTTCGGGAGAGGTGCAGGGCGACTGGAACGTCTACCGCATTGAGGACAACGGCCGGGGCATCTCGCCCAAGGATCACGAGCGCATCTTCGAGCTGTTCCGCCGGTCGGGCCGCCAGGATCG
>NZ_JAHFPF010000214.1 GCF_023259385.1 Brevundimonas sp.
TGATCTTTCTCGGGATCGCGGCGGTGCTCGGGCTCGGCTTCATGCTGGCCGCCTGGGTGCTGGCCCCCAAGAACCCCGACTCGGAGAAGCTGTCCGCCTATGAGTGCGGGTTCAACGCGTTCGACTACGCGCGCATGAAGTTCGACTTGCGCTTCTACCTGGTGTCGATCCTCTTCATCATCTTCGACCTGGAAGTGGCCTTCCTGTTCCCGTGGGCGGTGTCGATGTTCGACCTGTCGCACGCGGGCATGATCTTCGCCTTCTGGTCGATGATGGTGTTCCTCGGCGTGCTGACCGTCGGCTTCATCTACGAATGGAAGAAGGGCGCGCTCGAATGGGAGTGACGACCAACAACGTGCCGCTGATCGGCATGGGCAACTCCGGCGCGTCGCCGGTGGGGCCGGGCGCCTCGTCGCCCGTCGCTTTCGGGATGGGCGCGCGCTCGACCGTCGAGGGCTATGACCCGGCGATCCACGACAAATTCTTCGAGGCCGTGAACGCCGAACTGGGCGAGCGGGGCTTCATCACGACCTCGCTGGACGACGTCATCAACTGGGCGCGCACCGGCTCGCTGATGTGGATGACCTTCGGTCTGGCCTGCTGCGCCGTGGAGATGATGCAGGCCTCGATGCCGCGCTTCGACATGGAGCGCTTCGGCATGGCCCCGCGCGCCAGCCCGCGTCAGTCCGACCTGATGATCGTGGCCGGCACCTTGACCAACAAGATGGCTCCGGCCCTGCGCAAGGTCTACGACCAGATGCCGGACCCGCGCTATGTGCTGTCCATGGGCAGCTGCGCCAACGGCGGCGGCTATTATCACTACAGCTACAGCGTTGTTCGTGGTTGTGACCGGGTGGTCCCGGTCGACGCCTATGTGCCGGGCTGCCCGCCGACGGCGGAGGCGCTGCTGTACGGGCTGCTGCAGCTGCAGAAGAAGATCCGCCGCACGGGGACCATCGACCGATGACCTCTCTGGTGAAGCAACAGGAACTCGAGACCGCCCTGACGCCGCTGGGCGCCGAGATGGTGGCCGAGCTGGGCGTGCAGGCGCAGGTGGCCTTCGGCGAGCTGACGCTGGTCGCGGACCGCGAGAAGATCGTCGAGGTCCTGACGGTGCTGAAGGACCGCTTCGGCTTCCAGCAGCTGCTGGATCTGTGCGGCGTGGACTTCCCGGACCGGGAAGAGCGGTTCGAGGTGGTCTATCACCTGCTGTCGCTGACCCGGAACGCGCGCATCCGCGTGAAGGTGACGACGGACGAGGTCCAGCCGGTGCCGAGCGCCGTGTCGGTCTTCCCCTGCGCCGACTGGTTCGAGCGCGAGGCGTTCGACATGTACGGCATGCTGTTCGAGGGCCATCCGGACCTGCGCCGGCTGCTGACCGACTACGGCTTCCAGGGACATCCGCTGCGCAAGGACTTCCCGATGACCGGCTACGTCGAGGTCCGGTACGACGAGGAGCAGAAGCGGGTGGTCTACGAACCCGTCAAGCTGACCCAGGAGTTCCGCAACTTCGACTTCCTGTCGCCGTGGGAAGGCGCTGAGTATCCCGCCCCGGTCCTGCCGGGCGACGAAAAGGTGAAGGGCTGATGGCTGATTCCAACACCATCCCGGCCCCTGTCGGCACCGACGTGTTCGACGACCTGCCGCACGACGGGCGGACCGACCACGCCCGGGCGATGGACGACCGCAAGTTCACCATCAACTTCGGCCCGCAGCACCCGGCCGCGCACGGCGTGCTGCGCCTGGTGCTGGAGCTGGACGGCGAGCTGGTCACCCGCGTCGATCCGCACATCGGCCTGCTGCACCGCGGCACCGAGAAGCTGATGGAGGCGCGCACCTATTTGCAGAACGTGCCGTACCTGGATCGCCTCGACTACGTCGCGCCGATGAACCAGGAGCACGCCTTCTGCCTGGCCATCGAGAAGCTGCTCGGCGTCGAGGTGCCCTACCGCGCCCAGCTGATCCGCGTCCTGTACTCGGAAATCGGCCGCATCCTCTCCCATCTTCTGAACGTGACGACCCAGGCCATGGACGTCGGCGCCCTGACGCCGCCGCTCTGGGGCTTCGAGGAACGCGAGAAGCTGATGGTGTTCTACGAGCGCGCCTGCGGGGCGCGCCTGCACGCCAACTACTTCCGCCCGGGCGGCGTCCACCAGGACCTGCCGAGCGACCTGATCGACGACATCGGCCGCTGGTGCCAGACCTTCCCGGCGGCGCTGAAGGACATCGAGAGCCTCGTCACCGAGAACCGCATCTTCAAGCAGCGCAATGTCGACATCGGCGTGGTGTCGAAGCAGCAGGCGCTGGACTGGGGCTTCACCGGCGTGATGATCCGCGGCTCGGACATCCCGTGGGACCTGCGCAAGTCGCAGCCGTACGAATGCTACGCCGACCTGGAGTTCGACATCGCCGTCGGCAAGAACGGCGACTGCTGGGACCGCTACCTGTGCCGCATCGAGGAGATGAAGCAGTCGGTGCGGATCATGGAGCAGTGCATCCACAAGCTGCGCAACTGCCCCGGCGAGCCGGTGATGATCGAGGACAACAAGATCGTCCCGCCCAAGCGCGGTGAGATGAAGCGCTCGATGGAAGCGCTGATCCACCACTTCAAGCTCTACACCGAGGGCTTCAAGACGCCCGAGGGCGAGGTCTACGCCTCGGTCGAGGCGCCCAAGGGCGAGTTCGGCATTTATCTGGTGTCTGACGGCACCAACAAACCCTATCGCGTGAAGATCTCGGCGCCGGGCTTCCGCTCGCTGCAGGCGATGGACTGGATGAACCGCGGCCACATGCTGGCCGACGTGTCCGCCATCCTCGGTTCGCTCGACATCGTTTTCGGAGAAGTGGACCGATGAGCGTTCGTCGTCTCGCCAAGGAACAGCCGGCCTCGTTCGCCTTCTCGAAGGCGACCAAGATCAAGTGCGACTGGTGGATCGCCAAATATCCCGAGAACCGTCGCCAGTCGGCGGTGATCCCGATCCTGTGGCTGGTCCAGAAGCAGGAGGGCTGGGTCTCCGAACCCGCCATCCGCGCCATCGCCGAACTGCTGGGCATGCCCTTCATCCGGGTGCTGGAGGTCGCGACCTTCTACACCATGTTCATGCTGGAGCCGGTCGGCTCGGCGGCCCTGATCCAGGTGTGCGGCACGACGCCCTGCATGCTGCGCGGCGCCGGCGACCTGATGGACGTCTGCAAGAAGAAGATCGGGCCGAAGCAGACCCTGAGCGCCGACGGC
The DNA here is from genome assembly GCF_023259385.1 of Brevundimonas sp. Taxonomy (GTDB): domain Bacteria; phylum Pseudomonadota; class Alphaproteobacteria; order Caulobacterales; family Caulobacteraceae; genus Brevundimonas. The sequence continues at coordinate 3,236 of NZ_JAHFPF010000214.1, forward strand.
CGCTTCACCTGGGAAGAGGTCGAGTGCCTGGGGGCCTGCGCCAACGCCCCGATGGCGATGATCAACGACTACTATTTCGAAGACCTGACCGCCGAGAACATGGCGCAGATCATCGACGACTTCGCCGCCGGCAAGAAGCCCAAGCCCGGCTCGCGCGTCGGCCGCGCCAGCTCGGAGCCGGAAGGCGGGGCCCTGACCCTGACCGACGCCAAGCTGTATGACGGCTCGGCGGCCAAGCCGATCAAGAAGCTGCCCAACAGCGATCCGGTGACGGCATGAGCCAGAACCTGCTCCGCACGCTCCAATTCGCAGGTGTCCTGCTCATCGCCGGTGGCGCGATGGCGTTCGCCGTGGCGTCGTTGGGCGTGCCGGAAGCGGCTTTCTTGGGCCTCGGCGTGATGGCCGTGCTCGTTGGGATGCACAACCTGGCGCAGGCGCGGAAGGGCAGGGCGTCATGAGCCTGCCGGACCTCGACACCGAAGAAGGCCGCGCGGCCTACCGCAAGGAACTGATGGCCGTGGGCCGTCCGTACCGTCTGGGCGGGCTGGCGCTGGTCGTGGCCGGCGCCGGCTATGTTCTGGGCTCCCGTTACGCCGGTTTGCCCGCCGACGAGACGCTGACGCTGGTCGCGTTCGGTGCGGTCGCCGCCGGCTGGGCGCTGTTCCTGGCCGGCAGATTCCTGCGTACCCGTCACCACAAGCGCCGTCTGGCGGAAGGACTCTAGGAACCATGGTCGGTATCCTCGAAGACAAGGATCGCATCTTCACCAACCTCTATGGTCTCCAGGATTGGGGCCTTGAGGGCGCGAAGAAACGCGGCGCGTGGAACGCGACGAAGGACATGCTCGACCTGGGTCGGGACTGGATCATCACCAACGTCAAGAACTCGGGCCTGCGCGGACGCGGCGGCGCCGGCTTCTCGACCGGCCTGAAGTGGTCCTTCATGCCCAAGGAGGTGAAGGATCGTCCTCACTACCTGGTGGTCAACGCCGACGAATCCGAGCCCGGGACCGCCAAGGACCGGGAGATCATGCGCCACGATCCGCAGCTGCTGATCGAGGGCTGCCTGATCGCCAGCTTCGCGATGCAGGCGCACGCCTGCTACATCTACCTGCGCGGCGAGTACGTGCTGGAGCGCGAGCGCATGGAGGCGGCGGTCAAGCAGGCCTACGAGGCCAAGCTGATCGGCAAGAACAACGTCCACGGCTGGGACTTCGACGTCTACATCCACCATGGCGCGGGCGCTTACATCTGCGGCGAAGAGACCGCCCTGCTGGAGAGCCTGGAAGGCAAGAAGGGCCAGCCGCGCCTGAAGCCGCCCTTCCCGGCGGGCGCGGGCCTCTATGGCTGCCCGACCACGGTGAACAACGTCGAGTCGATCGCGGTCGTCGGCACCATCCTGCGCCGCGGGGCCGAGTGGTTCGCCGGCTTCGGCCGTCCGAACAACACCGGCACCAAGCTGATGACCATCAGCGGCCACGTGAACCGGCCGTGCAATGTCGAAGAGGCGATGTCGATCCCGCTGAAGCAGCTGCTGGAAGAGCACTGCGGCGGCGTGCGCGGCGGCTGGGACAACCTCAAGGCCGTGATCCCGGGCGGCTCGTCCGTGCCGCTGATCACGCGCGAGATGTCCGAGACGGCGCTGATGGACTTCGACTCCCTGCGCGATATGCGCTCCGGTCTGGGGACCGCGGCGGTCATCGTCATGGACGAGTCGACCGACCTGGTGAAGGCGATCGCCCGCATCAGCTATTTCTACAAGCACGAGAGCTGCGGCCAGTGCACGCCGTGCCGTGAAGGCACCGGCTGGATGTGGCGCGTGCTGGAGCGGATGGCGATCGGCGAGGCCGACCCGTCCGAGATCGACCTGCTGCTGGACGTGGCCGGCCAGGTGGAAGGTCACACCATCTGCGCCCTGGGCGACGCCGCGGCGTGGCCGGTGCAGGGGCTGATCCGCCACTTCCGCCATGAGATCGAGGACCGCATCGCCCAATACCGCAGCCGCCGCGCGAACTTCGCCGGCCATGCGATCGCGGCGGAGTAGGGGAAGATGTCCACGCGTCTTTCAATCCTGATGCTGTCGGCGGCGGCGCTGGTCGCCTGCTCGCCCAAGCCCGCCGAGGCTCCGGCCAAGGCCGAGACCCCCGCGCCTGCGGCCGCTCCCGCCGAGCCGGCCGCCCCGGCTGCTGCGCCCGCGACGTCGGACGTGACGCCCAAGGCCGGTGAAAGCTACTGGACCGTGCGCGCCCGGCTGGTCGCAGCAGGCTTCACGCCCGTGGACACCAATGACGAGGAGTTCACGGTCTGTCCGGACGCGATGCAGCAGCAGCGCGAGATTTCCGTCCGCGAATGCCCCAGCACCGTCGAGGTGCTGCCGGAAGTGAACAGCTGCGCCGGGACCGGTATGGGCAACTGCCTGACCAACTGGCGTAGCCCGGACGGCCGTTTCCTGAAGATCTTCACCGTCGACGGCCCCCAGCCGGGCGTCGTGCAGTCCATCGAATGGTCCAACACCCGCCCCGCGTTCGAAGAGTGAAACACGCTGTCGCGCCTTTGATGCTGATCCTCTCCCTCGCCGCCTGCGGCGAGCGGACGGACGCGCCTGCCGCGACGCCGGCGGAGAAGGTCTCGGCCGTGAACCCCGCGTCGGACGCCGAGGCCAGCGTGCCGGTCGTGCTGACCGCCGCCGACCTGCGCCGCGTCTGTCAGGCCGGTCTGGCCGCGATCCACGGACAGGACCTGTCGGCCATCCAGATCGACGGGCTGGAAGGCCCGGTGGTCAACGCGTCGTGGCGTGCGCCGGTCGACGGCGGACGTCGTCGGGCGCAATGCCGGGTCGACGGCGACATGGTCACCTGGAAGCCGGTCGATGCGAGCAATCCCGAACAGAACCGCTGGATGAACCAGTCCGGCGACCCGGCGGTGCGCTTCGTCCTTGACGGCGACGCCATCACCATCAACACGACTCT
>NZ_JAHFPF010000215.1 GCF_023259385.1 Brevundimonas sp.
TCGCCCCGGAAGCGGGGCAGGGCGCGCCAGACGGCCAGCAGGATGTCCTGCTCCAGCTCGCGCCGGACCTCCGGATCAGCTTCGTAGCTGCCGGCGATGCGGCGCAGCATCGGGCCGTGCTCGGCGACCAGCGCCTCGAACCCCTGATCCCTGCCCAAACCGGCGCCCCTCATCGGCGGCGATCCGAAACATCGCCCTCGGTCTGAAAGACTCCGAAAGCGGGCGGGACTTTCGGATCAGGACCGAGTTTTTTGAAGGAGCCGCCGTCCATGTCCGCCGATCCCATCCCCGAGACCGTCGCCGCCGCCCCGTCCGGGGTTCGCAAGGGGCGCAAATTCCTCTGGACCCTGGCCGCCCTGTTGGGGGTGTGCGCCGTCTGCGGCTGGGTCGCGCTGGGGGTCGGGCTGTACCTCGAAGTCGGCAAGACGACCCGGCTGATCCTGGCGGTGGTCGCCGCCGTGGCGACCGAGGCGACCTTCTGGATCAGCGCCGCCGCCCTGGGCGTCTCGGTGTTCGAGGCGCGCAAGCGGATCTGGCGCAAGATCACCGGCCGCGGCTGAAGCCGGCGGCCAGGGCGCGGGCGGCGGCGGTCACGTCCTCCCAGGTCACGTCAAAGCCCGCCTCGTCGCCGAACCACGGATCGGCCACGGCCTGGCCCGCGCGGCCCGGGACGTGGTCGAGCAGCAGGCTGAGTTCGGCGACGGAGTCGGCGGGAGCCAGCTTCCTGAGGTTGGCCAGGTTCTCGTGGTCGAGCGCGATGACGTGGGTGAAGCGGCGGAAGTCGGCGGGGCGCACCTGACGGGCGCGCAGGGCCGAGATGTCGACGCCGTGCCTGAGGGCGGTTCGTTGGGCGCGCTCATCCGGCGGCTCGCCGGCATGCCAGTTCCCGGTGCCGGCGGAGTCGACGATCAGGTCGAGGCGGAGCCGCTGGGCCTCGGCGCGCAGGGCGCCTTCGGCGAGGGGCGAGCGACAGATGTTGCCGAGGCAGACGAAGAGGATGGAGGGCATGGGGCGCTTGTAGCCCAGCGGGAGCGTTCCGTCAGTCGAGGCCGGCCTTGCCGGGCGCCCAGTAGGCCTTGGTCATCAACCGCTCCACCGGAAGCTCCAGCCGCTTCAACGCGCGCCGCATGCGCTGGATCGCGACCGACCGGCCGGTGAGGACGAAGGTGACGCCGGAGGCGGCCAGCGCGGGTAGGCGGGTCTCGATCTCCATGAGGTGGCCGTCGTCGGGCTGACGCTCGACCGGCCTGAAGGCCCGGAAATCCAGGGCACCGAGAACGCGGCGGGTCTGGGCCATGTCATTGACCTCGAATACGAATTCGACCTTGTCGGCATAGCCCTGCCGACGCATTGCCGCGGCGAGGCCGAAGGCGGTCTCGTCCCCGAACAGGAAGACGGGGCCGGGAATCCAGCTGACGTCCAGCGAGGCGCGAGGGCCGAAGACGTCGCAGGCGTCGCCCGCCTTCAGGTCGCGGATCCAGTCGCTGCCCGGCCCGGCCCCGTGGGCGTAGGCGAGGATGCGGGTGCGGCCCGCCTCAGCGTCCCACTCGATCGGCGTATAGGTTCGGGCGACGAAGACGGACCCCATCGCGATCTGAAGCTTGTCGCCCGGGGTCCATTCGAGGCTCCGGAAATCCGGGCTCTCCAGGGTGATCAGGCGGAAGCCTTCGGCGACCGGCTCGCAGGCCGTGACGGTGGCGCGGCGCATGAGGAGGCGGCGCAGCATGCCGCCGAGACGGCCTTCCGGGCACGGCTTCGGAGCCAGAGGGGCTGGGCCGGGACCCGCGCGGCCAGCCGGTTCGGCGTCCTGATGATGGTCGCCCAAGGTTTCGGCTACGCGACCGGTGCTGAAAGCGTCCACGAGACGTCCTTCTCCAATGATGAGGCCAAGCGACCTCGACGGATCAATGGCGAAGGGGTACCGGGAGGCTGGCGTGGCGTCATTCCCACGCCTGGACTGATTATTATTCATTTGCGCCAAACCCGTGGAGGGCGTCGCCATGCCCATTCTGACGGACGCATCCCCTGAAACGGATTGGGTGGAGCCTGACGAGGTGCCGCGGCCCGTCGTCGTCTACGGCGTCTCGTCAAAGGGCATGGGCGAGTTCGAACTGGACATGCATCGCCACGCCAAGGGGCAGATGCTTCTGGTGCAGCGCGGGGCGCTCAGCGTCGAGATCGAGGGCGGCCTGTGGATCGTGCCGCCGGGCAGCGCCGTCTGGATTCCCGGCGACGCGCTGCACGCCATCAAGGCGACCGGCGTGCTGGAGGGCTGCACCGCCTTCGTCGCGTCCGACGTGGAGGTGCGGCTGCCGCAAGCCTGCTGCACCGTATCGGTGACGTCCCTGCTGCGTGAACTGCTGGTCCGGGCGGCGCATCTGCCGCTGCTCTATGAGGAAGGCGGCGCGGCCTCGCGGATGGTCGCGGTGCTGCTGGATGAGATCGCGGGGGCCCGGGTCGAGGACCTGCACCTGCCCATGCCGACCGATCCGCGGCTGCGCGCCATGGCCGAACTGATGATGGCGACGCCGTCCGAGCGCGGCACGCTGGAGGGATGGGCGAGGCGGGTGGGGTTGAGCGAGCGCACGCTGGTGCGCCTGATCAGCCGCGAGACGGGCATGAGCTTCGGGCGCTGGCGTCAGCAGCTCGGGATCATTCTGGCGGTCCAATGGCTGGCCGACGGGGCGTCGATCCAGCAGGTGGCCACCGACCTGGGCTACGAGAGCATGCCCAGCTTCGTGACGATGTTCCGCAAGACGCTGGGCACGTCTCCGGGTCGGTACATGGCCGAGCGGCACCACAGCCGGCACGCCTGAGGCGGTCCGGGCCGCCGCCTCCATCCCCGGAGCGGCCCGGGGATGGAGGGGTGACCGGGTTCTTACCGCGTCTCGCGCACCTCGACCGGCAGGCCGAGGGCCTCCAGCTGCGGCCTCACCACCGACGCGTCGCCGACCACGACCCAGACGAACTGGTCGGGGTGGATGACCTGGCGGGCGGCGGCGTCCATCTGGGCCGCGGTCAGGGCGCGGGTGCGGCTGGCCAGGGTGGTCTGGTAGTCGTCCGGACGGCCGTACAGGGCGTTGGAGCGCAGGGCGCCGAGGATCTGGCCCGAGGTCTCGAAGCCGCCAGCCAGCGACCGGGTGTTGCCGTTGATCGTGCGCTCCAGCTCGGTCGGCGTGACGCCGTCGGTCTGCAGGAAGCGGTCGTACTGGGCGATCAGGGCGGCGAGCGAGTCGCCGGTCCGGTTGGCCTGGACCGGAGCGTTGACGATGTAGGGCACGCGGTGCTGCAGGGCGTTGACCCCGCCGCGCACGCCGTAGGACCAGCCCTTGGTCTCGCGCAGGTCCGAGTTGATGCGCGACAGGAAGTCCGAGCCCAGCGTCACGTTGGCGGCGTTGAGCGCCAGCAGGTCGTCGGTGCCCGAGACCGGCAGGACCGCGCCGCCGTAGATCAGCGACTGCGGCGACTGCGGGCGGTCGATCAGGACGATGCGGCTGGTGGTGGCCGGAACAGCGGCGGTGAAGTCCTTGGTCCCCTTGGCCGTCGCGGGCGCGCGCCAGTCGCCGAAGGCGGCTTCCAGCTGGGGCAGGACCGCGGACAGGGGCTGGTCGGAGACGATGAAGACCGTGGCGTTGTCCGGACGGATCCAGGCGTCATGGGTGGCGACCAGGTCGGCGCGGCTGAGGGCCGTGATGGTGGCCGTGTCGCCCGAGCCGGTGAAGGAGCGGCCGTAGGGGCTGCCTTCGCCATAGATCAGCGGCGGCAGGGCGCGGGCGGCGATGGCGCCGGGGTTGGTGCGCTCGCTGGCCAGGCCCGCCAGGCGGGTGGCGCGGATGCGCTCGATCTCGGACGGGGCGAAGGCCGGGTTGCGCACCACGTCGGCCAGCAGGGTCAGGCCCGGCGCCAGGTTGGCGGTGACGGTCGACAGGTCGGCCGAGGTGCGGTCCATGGTGGCGCCGACGTTGACCGAGGCGCCCAGACGTTCCTCTTCCTGGGCCAGCTGGTTGGCGTCGCGGGTGGTGGTGCCCTCGTCCAGCAGGTCCAGCATCATGGCCTGGGCGCCGAGGCGGTCGGCGCGGTCGGCGGCGTAGCCGGCGTCGAACTCGACCGAGACGCGGGTCACCGGCACGGTGGCGACCCGGGCGTAGACGACCTTGATCCCGTTCGACAGGGCGGCGCGCTCGACGGCCGGGAAGCGCAGGTCCGGCACCTGGCCGATCTCGGGCATGGGCTCGCGGGCGACGCGCTGGATCTCGGCGGCCGGGACCGGGGTCGCGCCCGACGGGGCGGCGGCGGCCTCCTCATAGGCTTCGCGTTCGCCCGGGGCGATGGTCAGGTCGTAGACCGGACGGGTCAGCCAGCGCTGCATGGCGGCGGTGACCTGGGCCGGGGTGACCGAGGCGTATTCGGCCAGCTCCTTCTTGTAGTGGTCCGGATCGCCCGCATAGAGCTGGCCTTCGGCGAGGACGTTGGCCTTGCCGTTCACCTGTTCCAGGGCCTGGATGCGGCGCGCGACGTACTGGGTGGCGACGCGGGAGACCTCTTCCTCGGTCGGGCCGTGGGCGATGAAGTCGGCGATGATGGCGTCCAGGCGGCGGCCGACGGCGGCGGCGTCCTGGCCCGGTTTCACGTCGACCGAGATGTCGAACATGCCGACGCGGTGGAAGTCCGACAGCGACGAGGAGGCCGAGACGGCGGTCTGTTCGTCGCGGACCAGCTGGTTGTCGAGGCGCGAGGAGGCGAGGCCGCCCAGCACCTGGGCCGCCACGGCCAGCGGCACGGCGTCGTCGCTGAGCAGGCCGGGCACGGCCCAGCTGCGGGTCAGGCGGGTGTTGGCCACCCGGTCATGCATGGTGGCGACGATGGGGGCTGCCAGGGTCGGGACGTCGGCCTCGGCCGGGGTGTTGACCGGGCCGCGCGGGATGGCGCCGAAGTAGCGCTGCATCAGCGGACGGGCGGTCGCCTCGTCGATGTCGCCGGACAGGACGACGATGGCGTTGTTCGGGCCGTAGTTGTCGCGGAACCAGTTGCGCACCGTCTCCAGGCTGGCGGCGTCCAGGTCGGCCATCGAGCCGATGGTGGAGTGGCGGTAGGGGTGGCCTTCGGGGAAGAGGGCTTCCAGCTGGGCGTATTCGAACAGGCCGTAGGGCTCGTTGTCGCCCTGGCGCTTCTCGTTCTGGACGACGCCGCGCTGCAGATCGAGCACGTCCTGGCCGACCTCGCCGAGCAGATAGCCCATGCGGTCGCTTTCCAGATACAGGGCCGTTTCCAGCGCCGGGGTCGGGACGGTCTCGAAATAGTTGGTGCGGTCGAACCAGGTGGTGCCGTTCAGGTTCGACGGCCCCAGGTTCCGCATGCGGCCCAGATAGCTGCCCGGCGCGTTCTCGGACCCGCCGAACATCAGGTGCTCGAACAGGTGGGCGAAGCCGGTCGAACCGGCGGGCTCGTCCTTGGAGCCGACGTTGTACCAGACGGACACGGCCACGACGGGGGCCTTGCGGTCCTCATGCACGATCACCGTCAGGCCGTTGTCCAGGGTGAAGCGCTTCCACGGAATGTTGACCTCGGAGACCAGCTGCGACACCGGCGCGGCGCGCAGCTCGGCGGCCTGGGGCGCGGCGGCGGTCGGCGCGATGGAGGTCTGGGCCAGCACGGGCGTGACGGGAGCCATCATCGCCAGAATGGCGGCGAGCGAGATCGAGCGAAGACGCATGAGGTTACGGTCCTGTTGTGATGCGGGGGGACCTTAGCGGAGCCATGTGGGGGCGCAATCGGGAAGGTGAGAGGCGGCTGGGGCCGCCTGTTGATTCGCTGCAGCCGTTGAGAAGGTCCGCTGCAGGGAGGCGGTTCATGCCGGTCGCGGGGGCGCCCTCCCGGATCAACCCAGGATCGTTTCCGTCAGCGGCGCAGTGCAGCCAATGGTCGTCTTTTCCCCTTGACCAAATGATTGCAGTATCCAATGTTCTTCGAACATGGGTCGGTAAAATCGCCGATTTTTAGCCGCTTCTCGGGGGGAGACGTGGGCGCTTTCTTGGGCAATCGCACGGTCGCGACCATCTTCACCTGGGTGGTGCTGCTGATCTTCTGCGCGCTGGTTTTCACCGGCTGGTACTACCTGTTCGTTCCCATCCTGGAGAGCAGACCGGGGGCGGTCATCGTCGCGGCGCTCATCACCCTGCTCGCGGTGATCTGCGCGCGCCAGG
>NZ_JAHFPF010000009.1:0-23555 GCF_023259385.1 Brevundimonas sp.
CAGCAGGTAGAATTCGGTCAGCCGATCCGGCGCGGGCCGCCGCTTGGCCAGCAGCTGGTGGCACATCAGGGCGGCGAAGAAGAAGGCGATGATATTGATGCCGAACGCCAGACCCCAGTTGGCCGAGCGGAAGGCGACCAGCAGCACGCAGACCGCCCCGACCGCGCCCTGGACGATCAGGGTGATGGGCAGCGGGATCCAGGGCTTGTTCTGGAAGGCGATGACGAAGGTCAGCAGGTAGAGCGCCAGCGGGATGACCCACAGGAAGGGCGCCGAGGCCACGTCGGTGGACAGGTGGGCGGTGACGCCCAGCATCAGGCTGGACGGCGCGGCGGCGAGCAGGACGAGCACGCCCTTCTCGCGCCACGGGATCGGCGCGCTCTTCTCCAGCGCCGCGGGCTCGGCGGCGCGGTCGACCCGGCGGCTCCAGACCACGAAGGCCAGCAGGGCGATCAGGTTCATGAAGACGGCGTAGCCGCCGCTCCAGCCGAGACGCTGGGCGGACAGGGTCGACAGCGGCTCGATCAGAACCGGATAGGACAGCAGCGCCAGGAAGCTGCCCAGGTTGGAGGCGGCGTACAGCACATAGGGATTCTTGCCGTCCGCATGACCGGCGCGGACCCGGGCGAACCAGGCTTGAAGCAGGGGCGCGGTGGCCGACAGGATGGCGAAGGGCGCGCCCACCGACAGGGCCAGAGTGCCCAGCAGCCACCCGATCGGCGCGGCGGGTTCGGGATCGCCCAGCCAGCCGTTGATGTGCAGCGGCAGGAACAGGGCCGCGCAGGTCAGCAGCACCAGATGGACGGTGACCTGCAGCTTGATCGAGCCGATCTTCTGCACGGCGTGGGCGTAGCCGTAGCCGGCCAGCAGCGCCGCCTGGAAGAAGACCATGGCGGTGTTCCACACCGACGGCGAGCCGCCCAGCATGGGCAGCACCAGCTTGGTCACCATGGGCTGGACCACGAAGACCAGCGACGCCGAGGTGAAGATCGCGACCGCGAACAGCAGGGGCGTCAAGCGGTCGGCGGGCGGCGCGGCCGTGTCGATGGTGGTGTCGCTCATGCCCGCCCCGTATGCTGGCGCCCGTATGACGCGGGTCACCCTAGCCCGACTCGCCGCCGCTTCGGAAAGCCCTGATGTTCCCCGACGATATCGCCGCCCTTGCTCAACAGGTGATTACCGAGGCCGCCGCCAGGGGGCTGATGGCCGCCACGGCCGAAAGCTGCACGGGCGGCCTGGTCGCCGGGGCGCTGACGGCCATCGCCGGATCGTCGGCGGTCGTGGACCGGGGCTTCGTGACGTACAGCAACGAGGCCAAGAGCGATCTCGTCGCCGTGCCGGCCGCCCTGATCGAGGCCCATGGCGCGGTGTCCGAGCCGGTGGCCCGGGCCATGGCCGCGGGCGCCGTGGCGCGGTCGCGGGCGCAGGTGTCGGTGGCGGTCACCGGCATCGCCGGGCCGGGCGGCGGATCAGACGACAAGCCGGTCGGACTGGTGCATTTCGCCGCCGCCGGACCAGCGGGCGTGATCCATGCCGAGCGCCGCTTCGGCGACATCGGGCGCGAGGCGGTGCGGCTGGAGAGCGTGCGCGTGGCGCTGGGCCTGCTGCTGGACCGGATCGGCGCATGACCGTCGTCGATGCGCGCGGCCATCGCTGCCCGACCCCCAGCCTGAAGCTTCAGAAGGCGTTCCACGCGGCGGCACCGGGGACCCGGATCACCCTGCTGGCCACCGATCCGATGGCGCGCATCGACGTGCCCTTCCTGATGCAGGACCTCGGCGGGCGGGTGGTGTCGATCGACGAGGCGGACGGCGTCCTGACTATCGCGGTCGAGACGCCCGGCGCTCCGACAGGCTGACCACGGTCTCGGAGGTCTCGCCCTCCGGCTCCAGGTCCGGCGCGCCCATGGAGCGGGCGGCGATCTCCATCTCGGTGGTGAAGGCGCCGCCGTAGAAGATGGCGTTGACGTTCCACGACAGCCAGATCAGCAGCACCACGACGGCGCCGACCGACCCGTAGGTCGCGCCCAGCGGGGCGATCTGCTCGACATAGATGGCGCACAGCCAGGACGAGATGGTCGACATCACCGTCGCCACCAGCCCGCCTGCGATCGACGGCGCCCAGGCCACCGGCGTGCGGTGGGACATGGCGTAGCGGTAGAGCATGGTCAGGCCGATCGCGAGGCCGACGGCGGGCCACAATCCATCAAGCGACAGCCATCCGCCGCCGGTCGGCGCCGCGCCCGGCCCGGTGTGCTCCAGCAGGCGCGAGGTCACGACCGCGCCCGACACCACGGTGAACAGGGCGAAGGCGAACAGGGCCACGAAGAAGGCCAGCAGATTGAACTTGAAGAAGCCGTGCGGCTCGGTCTCGTCGTGGATCAGGTTGAGGCCCGCCAGCAGGGCCTTGAAGCCGCGGTGGGCGGCGTACCCGCCGATGACGAGGGCGAAGAAGCTCTGGGCCGAGACGGTGCGGGCCGAGGCGCTGGCCAGCCGCTCGATCTCCTGCTGAAAGATGGCGCGGGCCGCATGGGGCATGACGTCGGCGAGCGCCGCGGCCTGCTCGCTGACCTGGCCGATCGACAGCACGACCTTGTAGAAGCCGATCAGGATAGCGATGGCGGGGAAGACGGCCAGCAGGGCGAAGAAGGACACCCCGCCCGTGTAGAGCATGACGTCGCGGCCCCAGCTGCGCGTGAAGGCCCGGACCGCGAGCCGTCCCCACAGCATCGGCGTCGCCCAGCGCACCGCCGCGTCCATTTCAGATTTCGCCTGCAAACCCGTACCCGTAGCCACCCAAGGGACGACGTTTACCTCAATTCGGCCACATGGGAACGGGGCGAACGGGCGCGGGGAGAATCCGCAGCCTCGCCCGTTGCTTCCCGACGGGGGTCATCGCTATGGTCCCCGCCAATGAGATCGCCCCGGGGGTTGGAGGCGGTCCGGAGAGTCCATCCGTTGGCATCTGATCCGCGCATTCTGGTCGTCGCACCCGACGACGGCCTGGTCGGCCCCCTGTGTCAGGGGCTGGACGCCCTCGGCTGGCGCACCGTCACCGCCCGTTCCCTGGCCGGCGCCGTGCAGGTGCTGATCGACTGGCCGCTGGAGGCCGTCATCCTGGACGCCTCGCTGACAGACGCCCAGGAAGGCGTCCGGGCCATGCACCAGACCGTCTCGCCGCGCCGTTTGCCGGTGATGGCCATCGGCGCGGCGACCGCCGACTGGGAGCCGGGCCTGTCCGATATCTCCATGTCGCACGCGCCGCACGCGGCCCAGGCGGCCCTGCGGCTGGAAAACCTGGTGCGCACCGCCATCGCCGAGGAAGAGGTCAGCCTGCGTGAGGCCACCTTCGCCGCCCGCGGCGAGCCCCTGGCCCTGGCCGAGATCGAGGCCACGCCCCTGCGCGTGCTGGCGGCGGGCAAGCCGGACCGGTATTTCCTGGCCCTGTCCAACGCCCTGACCGCGCTGGGCTGCGATGTCGTGGCCGCGCCGACGCCCTACACCGCCTTTGACTATCTGCATGAGCGCCCGTTCGACGCCGCCGTGCTGTGGGGCGCCGAGGACCACGCCCCGGCCCTGTCCATCGCCTCGGGCATGAAGCGCAACACCCGCCTGTATCACGTGCCCGCGGTGCTCTATCTGCGCGGCTCCGGCGAGATCAATCTGGCCGAGCTGTACAATCGCGGCTTCGCCGACGTAGCCGCCGCCGACACGCCCGAGGAGGAGACGGCCAGCCGGATCGTGGCGCTGGCGCGGGCGCACCGCCGCCATGTCGCCATCCGCCGGGCGCTGGAGAGCGCGCGGGGCTCGGGCCTGACCGACCCCTCGACCGGCCTGTTCACCCGTGAACTGTTCGCCAGCCACCTGGCGCGGGTGGCCGAGGGCGCACGCATGCGCCGCCGCCCCCTGTCCGTGGCCGTCCTGCGGGTGGCCGAGACCGAGGCCGTGGTCAGCGCCCGCGAAGGCGGCTGGCTGGATCGCGCCCTGCCCCAGATCGGGGCCATGGTCTCTCGCCTGATCCGCACCGAGGACACCGCCGCGCGCCTGTCGGCCGACGTCTTCGCCCTGGCCCTGCCCGCCACCCGGGGCCCGGCCGCCCGCATCGCCGCCGACCGCATCGCGGCGGTGATCAGCTGCACCGCCTTCGACGCCGGTCCCGACCGCTCGCCCTTCGTGGTCGAGTTCGAGGTCGGGGTGGCCGAGGTCATGCCGGGCGAGTCCCCCGCCGTGGTGCTGGAGCGCGCCTCCGCCGACGTGGGCGTTTCCCAACGCTAATTTGACAACTTTATTTGTCTAATGCAGGTTCGAGGCATGACGCCCCGGCCATCCTCCCTGCTCGATGATCTGGACGCCGCCCATCTGGCGCTGGCGCCGATCCGGCGCCGCATCCTGGCGTCGCTGGTCGAGCCCGCCTCGGCCGCCGGGCTGGCGGAGCGGCTTGAGATGCCGCGCCAGAAGATCGGCTACCACCTGAAGGCGCTGGAGGACGCGGGCCTGGTCCGGCTGGCGGGCGAGCGCAAGAAGCGCGGCTTCACCGAACGGCTGTTCGTGGCCGCCGAAAACTATGTGCTGGACCCCGCCCTGCTGCAGGCCCTGCCCGACCCGGATGCGATCGAGGCGCAGGACCGCCACGCCGCCGGCCACCTGATCAATACCGCCTCGGCCATGGTCCGGGACGTGGCCCGGATGCGCGAGGCCGCCGATGCGGAAGGATCGCGCCTGCTGACCCTGACGGTCGAGGCCGACATGAGCTTCGCCGCGCCCGCCGATTTCGACGCCTTCTCCCGCGACGTCGCCGACGCCGTGGCCAGGCTCGCCCGCCAGTATTCGGCCCCCGGGGGTCGCCGTTACCGCCTGACCGCCGCGGCCCATCCGGCCGTCGTCAAACCCGCCTCTACAAGGAACTGACCGCCATGACCGAACAGCCCATGGAAGACCACGTCCTGGTCGAAGTCACCGTGCCCGCCCCCGCCGACGCCGTCTGGGCGGCCCTGCGCGATCCGCAGAAGATCAAGCACTGGTTCGGCTGGGAAACCGACGGGCTGAAGGACGAGATCGACTTCATCTTCGTCACCCACGCCGCGGCGGACGAAGCGACGCGGACCGTGACCTTCGTCGGCGTCAATGACCGCTATGAGGTCGAGGCCCGCGGCGAAGCCAGCGTCGTCCGGGTGGTCCGGTCCGCGCCCGCCGGGTCCTGGTCGGACGTCTTCGACGGCATGATCGAGGGGTGGATTTCCTTCACCTGGCAGCTGGCCTTCGCCTTCGCCCGGCACGACCTGGAGCCACGCCGCACGATCTTCTTCTCGGGCGCCCCGCGCGCGGACCGGCTGGGCCGCTCCCTGCTGGGCCTCGACGCCGCGCCGGCGCCGGGCGAGCCGTGGTCAGGCCCGCTGGGTCCGGACGCCGCCTCGGGCCAGGTGTGGTTCGTCGCCCGCCACCAGCTGGGCGTCTCCGTCGACGCCTGGGGCGACGGGCTTCTGGTCGTCGTGGACGAACCCGCGACCGAGAAGAAGCCGAACGGCTTCACCATGCTGACCCTGACGACCTACGACCTGTCCGAAGCCGCGCGCGCGGACCTGCAGGCCCGTTGGCAGGCCTGGTGGGACGAGCGGTTCGAAACCCAGGCCCCCGGCTGTTGAGGTGAGGCTGCGGACCGAACGGCTGCTGCTGCGCCCGTGGGAGGACCGGGATCACGCGCCCTTCGCGGCGATCAACGCCGACCCGGAGGTCCGGCGCTTCTACTATCCGGCCGTCCTGGACCGGACGGAGACCGACGACCTGATCGACCAGGCGATCAGCGACCTGGCGCGCGACGGCTTCGGCTTCGTGGCCGTCGAGCGCAGGGCGGACGGCGTCCTGATCGGCGGCGCGGGCCTGTCCCGGCCCGAGCCCGCCGCCCTGCGGGCCTGGCCGCTGGAGATCGGCTGGATCCTGGACCGCGCCGTCCGGGGCCAGGGCTATGCGGGCGAAATCTCCAGGACCGTCTTCAACCACGCCTGGACCGCGCTCGGCGCGACCGCGGTGATCGGCTACACCTCCGCCGTCAACACGCCGTCCCGCCGCGCCATGGTGAAGTCGGGAATGACCGAGATCGCCGACGCCGCCTTCGAGGACGACACGGTCCCCGTCGGCCATCCGCTGCGCCCGCACGTCCTGTACCGCATCGACCGGCCGGACTGACCGGCGGTCAGAGCCGCCGATGCATGACATGCAGGCCGACCAGGCCTTCGGTCGGATGATCGAACGCCTCCGGGATGGTGGCGAGGATTTCGAAGCCGAGCGCCCGCCACAGGCGGACCGCGCCGTGGTTCGCCTCGACGACGGCGTTGAACTGCATGGCGCGAAATCCCTTGCGGCTCGCATGCGCGATCACCGCCTCGCCGAGCGCGCGTCCGACGCCCCGTCCCCGGGCCTCTGGCGCGGTCATGAAGCTGGCCGTCGCCACGTGCGCGCCAGGCCCCATCTGGTTCGGGCCGGTCTTGGCCGTTCCCAGAACGCGGCCGTCGTCGTCCAGCGCCACCAGCGTCACGCCCGGCGGCGCCTGCATCCAGATCGCCCGGCCGGCGGCCTCGGTCAGGTCGCGCGGATAGGTGTAGGTCTCGCCCGCGCGCACCACGGCCTCGACGATCGGCCAGATGGCCGGCCAGTCGGCGTCCGTCGCCTCGCGCACCCGCACGGTCACGCCGCCCCCGCCACCCGGGCCAGATCGGCGGTGATGCGCTCGGCGACCTTCAGCCGGTCCTCGGCGGTGTCCCAATCGCCCTTCACGACGATCTTCTGGTCGGGCCGGATCTTCCAGAAGGCGTGGTTCTTCTGGATCAGGCCGACCAGACCCATCGGGTTCGGGAAACTCCCATTCCTCAAGGTCAGAACGGCGCCCTTGGGCCCGACATCGATGCGTTCGACATGGGCGATCTTGCAGTTCGCCTTGATGCCGACGATGCGCAGCAGCTGCTTCGCCTCGTCCGGCAGCGGGCCGAAGCGGTCGATCAGTTCGGCGGCCAGGGCCTCGCGGCCCTCGGTGTTCTCGGCGTCCGACAGACGGCGATATAGGCTGAGACGAACGTTGAGATCAGGGACATAATCCTCTGGAATCAAAACAGCCGCGCCGACATTGATGGCCGGAGACCAGCCGCGGTCGACGACCTCTTCGCCCGCTTCACGCAGGCTGGCGACGGCGTCTTCCAGCATCTGCTGGTAGAGTTCGACGCCGACCTCGCGGATGTGGCCCGACTGTTCGTCGCCCAGCAGATTGCCGCCGCCGCGCTGGTCCAGGTCGTGGCTGGCCAGCTGGAAGCCGGCGCCGAGGTTGTCCAGCGACTGCAGCACCTGCAGACGGCGCTCCGACGACAGGGACAGCGGCTTCCTGGCGTCCGTGGTCAGATAGGCGAAGGCGCGCGCCTTTGCCCGGCCGATGCGGCCGCGGATCTGGTGAAGCTGGGCCAGGCCGAACATGTCCGCCCTGTGCACGATCAAGGTGTTGGCTGTCGGAACATCAAGTCCGGACTCAACGATCGTAGTCGACAACAGCAGGTCGTAAGTGCCGTCATAGAAGGCGCTCATCACCTCCTCGAGCTGGGTCGGCGACATCTGGCCGTGGCCGACCACGAACTTGATCTCCGGCACCTGCTCGCGCAGGAATTTCTCGATGTCCGGCAGGTCGTTGAGGCGCGGCACGACATAGTAGGCCTGGCCGCCGCGGTATTTCTCGCGCAGCAGGGCCTCGCGGACCAGCACCGGATCCCACGGCGTGACGTAGGTGCGCACCGCCAGGCGATCGACCGGCGGGGTAGCGATGATCGACATCTCGCGGATGCCCGACAGGGCCATCTGCAGGGTGCGCGGGATCGGGGTGGCGGTCAGGGTCAGCAGGTGCACGTCGGCGCGAAGCGACTTGAGCTTCTCCTTGTGCTTGACCCCGAAGTGCTGCTCCTCGTCGACGATCACCAGGCCCAGGTCCTTGAACCCGACCTGTTCGCTGAGCACCGCATGGGTGCCGACGACGATCTCGAAGGTCCCGTCCTTCAGGCCCGCGCGGGTTTCCGACGCGTCCTTGGCGGTGACCATGCGCGACAGGTGGCGCACGGTGATCGGCCAGCCGGCGAACCGCTCCGAGAAGGTCTTGAAGTGCTGGCGGGCCAGTAGGGTCGTCGGGCAGACCACCGCGACCTGCTGGCCGCTCATGGCCACCACGAAGGCGGCGCGCAGCGCCACCTCGGTCTTGCCGAAGCCGACATCGCCGCAGATCAGGCGATCCATCGGCGTGCCCTTGCCCAGATCCTCCAGCACGTCGCCGATGGCGTTGAGCTGGTCGTCCGTCTCCTCATAGGGGAAGCGGGCGCAGAACTCGTCGAACAGGCCCTGCGGCGGGGTGATGGCCTCGGAGGTGCGCAGGGCGCGCTTGGCGGCCAGGGCGATGAGCCCTTCGGCCATGTCGCGCAGGCGCTGCTTGGCCTTGGCCTTGCGCGCCTGCCAGCCCGCGCCCCCCAGCCGGTCCAGCTGGGCGCCGTCGGTGTCCGAGCCGTAGCGGGTCAGCAGGTCGATGTTCTCGACCGGCAGGTAGAGCTTGCTCTCGCCCGCGTACATCAGCTCCAGACAGTCGTGCGGGGCGTCCTGGATCTCCAGCGTCTTCAGCCCCTCGTAGCGGCCGATGCCGTGGTCGAGGTGGACGACGAGGTCGCCCGTGGTCAGGGCCGAAGCCTCGGCCAGGAAGTTGGATGCCCGGCGCTTCTTGCGCGGCCGCGCCAGTCGATCGCCGAGGATGTCGGTCTCGGAGATGACGGCGATGGCGTCCGTCTCGAAGCCGTGTTCGACCGGCAGGACGCCGCGCAGGTAGAGGCCGTCCGGCGCCTTCTGGACGTCGGCCCAGTCGCGCACGGCGACGACGTGCTCCAGCCCGTGGTCGGCCAGCATGGAGGCCAGGCGTTCGGACGAGCCCTCGGTCCAGGAGGCGAACAGGACGCGCTTGCCGCCGTCCTTCAGCGCCTGGGCGTGGCGGGCGACGGCCTCGAAAAGATTGATGCTGTCCTGCGCCCGCTCAGCCGCGAAGCTGCGGCCCAGGCGGCCGCCCGCATCCTCGCCGCCGGCGGCGAAAGGGGACAGCCGGCGCACGGTGCGGCCCGCCAGCGCGCTGTTCCAGTCGGCGTCCGGCAGATAGAGGCGCTCGGGCGGCAGGGCCCTGTTGGCGGCCCCGCCCTTGCTGCGCGAGGCGTCGCGGCGCGCTTCCCAGGCGTCGGCGGTCAGGGTCCAGCGCTCGGCCCGCGCGGCCTCGGCCTGGTTGTCGAGGAAGACCGGGGCGTCGTCCGGCAGATAGTCGAACAGGGTCTCGAGCCGCTCGTAGAACAGGGGCAGCCAGTGCTCCATGCCCTGACGCCGTGCGCCCTCGCTGACCGCCACATAGAGGGGGTCGTCGCCGCCGGCGCCGAACAGGTTCAGATAGCCGGTGCGGAAGCGCGAGATGGCTTCCGGCGTCAGAAGGGCCTCGGACACCGGGGCCAGCGAGACGTGGCGCATCTGGCCGGTCGAGCGCTGGGTGGCCGGGTCGAAGGTGCGGATCGATTCCAGCTCGGAGCCGAACATGTCCAGGCGCACCGGCTCCTCGAAGCCCGGCGGATACACGTCAACCACGCCGCCGCGCACGGCGAACTCGCCCCGTTCGGACACGGTGGAGGCGCGCAGGTAGCCGTTGGCCGCGAAATAGCGCTCCAGCGCCGCCGTATCGAGGTCGAGGCCGACGGTGGCCTCGAAGCCCGCGCCGCAGGTGATCTCGCGCGGCGGGGTGCGCTGGGTGACGCCGCCGACGGTGGTGACGACCAGGGTCGGGCGGCGGTCGCCGGCGTCGCGGCCGGCCAGCTTGGTCAAGGCGGCCATCCGCTCGGCCGAGACCGAAGAGGTCGGGCTGAGCCGGTCGTAAGGCAGGCAGTCCCAGGCGGGGAACTCCACCACCTCGATGTCGCCGGCGAAGAAGCGGAAGGCCTGAACGAACTCGCCCATGCGGGCGTAGTCGCGGGCCACGAACAGGCCGACGCCGCCGTCGGCGCGCAGGCGTCCGGCCACGGTCAGGGCGTCGAGGCCCTCAGGGGCGCCGCCCAGCTCCTGATCGCTGCGTTTGGGGATCACGGCGTCCATCAACCGGCGCCCTTGGCGACTTCGGCGGCGACGTGCGCGGCCATGAAGGCGCGGATCTTCGTCATCAGGCTTCCGTCATACTTTTCAGGCGTGGGGGCGGTCTGGATGATCCAGGCGTAGAGGGCATGGTCGTCGTCCTCCATCAGCAGGGCCTCGAACAGATCCAGTTCGGCCTCGGTCAGCGTCGGCCCCACCTGGTCGGCGAACGGGCCCAGCACCAGGTCGGCCTCACGGAAGCCGCGCCGCCACGCCCGGAAGGCGATGCGGCCCAGCCGGGTCCGTTGGGCTTCGTTCAGACGCGCGTTCGTATCGGCCACAAGAATCCTTGCCCGGTCCATATCTTCAAACAGGACGCAGCAGATAGCGTTCCAGAGGCCGTTTCGCCAGCTATGCTGAGGCGTATGCGGCCCCAGATTCTCTTTCCGCTGTTCGCCGAGGTCTCCACCCTGAAGGGCGTGGGGCCCAAGGTGCTGCCGCTCGTCCAGAAGCTGGCCGGGCCGCTGGTCCGCGACCTGCTGTTCCTGCCGCCGTCCGGAGTGGTGGTCCGCCGCCCGATGACGGCGATCGACGCGGTCGAGGGACAGGTCGGGATCTTCGAGGTCACGATCGACCGGCTGATCCTGCCCGGCAAGCCCGGCGCGCCGATCAAGGTGCGCGCCATCGACGGAACCGGCTTCGTCCACCTGATCTGGTTCGGCGGGTCGGGCCAGCATATCGACCGGCTGCTGCCGCGCGGCGAGACGCGGCTGGTCACGGGCAAGGTCGAACGATTCAACAACGAGGTCCAGATCGTCCATCCGGACGTGTTCAAGCCGACCGAGGCCGATGAGATCGCGGCGGTCGAGCCGGTCTATCCGGCGACGCAGGGCCTGACTTCGCGCGTGGTGCGCAAGCTGGTGCAGGCGGCGATGGCCTCGGCGCCGGACCTGCCGGAATGGCAGGACCCAGCCTGGCTGGCCAAGCAACGCTGGAGCGGCTGGCGCGAGGCCATCGGACGACTGCACGCGCCCACCGGCGAAGCGGACCTGGACCCGGGCGCCCCGGCCCGCGAGCGGCTGGCCTATGACGAGCTGTTCGCGCACCAGCTGGCCCTGGCCCGGCGCCGACGGGCGCGGCAGATCACGCCGGCGCCAGTGATCACGCCGGGCGAGGCGTCGGCGCGGCTGCTGGCCGCCCTGCCCTTCACCCTGACGGGCGCGCAAGCGCAGGCGGTGGCCGAGATCCGCCGCGACCTGGCCTCGGGCGAGCAGATGGGCCGGCTGCTGCAGGGCGACGTGGGCTCGGGCAAGACGGTGGTGGCGGCGCTGGCGCTGGCCGATGCGGCCGCGTCCGGCTTCCAGGCCGCGCTGATGGCGCCGACCGAGATCCTGGCCCGCCAGCACTATCAGCGGCTGGCGCCGACGCTGGAGGCCGCCGGGGTCCCGACGGTGCTGCTGACCGGACGCGACACCCCCGCCGAGCGCCGTCCGCGCCTGGCCGCCCTGGCCTCGGGCGAAGCGAAGGTGGCCATCGGCACCCATGCCCTGTTCCAGGACGCCGTGCGCTTCGACCGGCTGGCGCTGGCGGTGATCGACGAGCAGCACCGGTTCGGGGTCAACGAGCGCCAGCGGCTGCAGGCCAAGGGCGATCCGCGCACCGGCGGCGTCCACCTGCTGACCATGTCGGCCACGCCGATCCCGCGCACCCTGGAGCTGACCCAGTACGGCGAACTGGACGTGTCGCGCCTGACCGAAAAGCCGCCGGGCCGAACGCCGGTGACGACCGCCGTCCTGCCGCTGGCGCGCATCGGCGAGGTGGCCAAGCGGCTGAAGGCGGCGCTGGATTCCGGGGCGCAGGCCTACTGGATCTGTCCGCTGGTGGCCGAGAGCGAGGCCAGCGATCTGGCCGCCGCCGAGGCCCGCGCCGCCGACCTGCGCCGCATCCTGCAGATCGAGGTGGGCCTGGCCCACGGCCAGATGCCGGGGGCGGAGCGCGAGGCGGTGATGGCCGACTTCGCCGACGGGCGCACGCCCCTGCTGGTCGCCACCACGGTCGTCGAGGTCGGAGTCGACGTGCCCAACGCCTCGATCATGGTCATCGAACACGCCGACCGCTTCGGCCTGGCCCAGCTGCACCAGCTTCGGGGCCGGGTCGGACGGGGGTCCAAGGCGAGCACCTGCCTGCTGCTGTACGGCGGCGGGGACGACGGACTGGGAGAAACGGCCAAGACCCGGCTGGAGACCCTGCGCCGCACCGAGGACGGTTTCGAGATCGCCGAGGAGGATTTCCGGCTGCGCGGCGGCGGCGATCCGCTGGGACTCAAGCAAAGCGGCTTCCCGGCCTATCGGTTCGCCGATCCGATCCGGCATCGCTCGCTGATGCTGGCGGCGGCGGACGACGCGCGGCTGGTGCTGGGCCGCGACCCGGACCTGCTGTCGCCCCGCGGGGAGGCGGTCAAGGTGCTGGAGGCCCTGTTCGACTGGCGCAACGACCGGTCCGGCTTGGACTAGCTCGCCCGATGGGCCATCTGCCAGACGGCCAGCCGCGTCAGAACGTCCGCCTCAACATCACCGTAGAAGAGATTGTACGGGCGAGACTTTCTGCGATCCGCCCAGCTTCCGGTCAGCTTCAGGGATTCCAGCTTGGGCTCGGTGTGGCGCAGCAGGCCCTCGCGGCACTGGGCGGCCACTTCGCGCGCCATCAGGGCCGGGCGGGCGCCCCACTCCAGCCCGGTGGCGTTGGTCACGCCGCGCTGGGCTCGGGCGGCGACCGGCGCCAGGTCGGTCGAGCCGGTGATCGGGTTGACGCAAAGGGCCGGGCGGCCGTCCAGGGTGATCAGCCGGCCGCGCCCGTCCCAGACCAGGGCCCGGTTCAGGCGGCGCCGCGCCGCGCCGTCGTTGTTCTCGCCAACCGGCGACCAGCCGACGATGCAGCCGACCTGATCCCGGCGGGCGCAGGCCGGCACGGCGGGCGACAGGGCGTCCGCCGCGGCGATCACATCCATCAGATAGACGGCGACGACGCGTGAGCGCAGCGCGGCGTCTCCGGCCACGCGCTCGCGCACCAACCGTTCGACCAGCTCGCCGCCCTGCTCGGTCCCGGCCAGCACCAGCGGTCCCGCAGGATGATGCTTCAGCCAGGCCTCGAAGGCCGCGGCCACGTCGACATAGGCGAAGGCCCGAGCCTCGCGGGCGTCCTCCCGCAGCGTCAGGCGGGTGTAGAGGCTGCCCTGCCGGTAGCGCGGCGCGCTGACGGCGCCGGCGCGCGCGAACGGCCCGGCGTAGTTGGGCAGGACCACCTCCTTCAGCCAGCGTTCGCCGCGCGGCTCGCCGATCGGACCGTTCCAGTCGCGGCCGCCGTCATAGGTGGTGGAGTGGACGAAGAAGACCGCCGCGGGCCCGGACTCCGGCGCGCGCGCCTCCAGCAGGGCCCAGGCGGCGGGCGCGCGATAGTCGGGCGCGGGCGGCGGCGTATAGGTCTGGAACGGCACCTTGGGGTCCAGTCCCGCCTTCAGGATATCGCCACGGAAGACGACGAGCGCGATGACGATGAGGACGACGAAGCCGATGCCGAGATAGCCGACACACTGGCGCAATGTCGGCCCGCGACCGCTCACCGGTAGGCGTCCGGCTGCATCAGGAAGTCCTGCACATAGCG
Source organism: Brevundimonas sp. (assembly GCF_023259385.1). Lineage (GTDB taxonomy): Bacteria > Pseudomonadota > Alphaproteobacteria > Caulobacterales > Caulobacteraceae > Brevundimonas. Next base: position 13,767 of record NZ_JAHFPF010000009.1, read on the forward strand.
GCGGACCCCCTCCTCCAGCGGCGTCGACTGGCCGCTGTAGCCGGCGGCGCGGACGCGCTCCATCCGGGCCTCGGTGAAGTACTGATACTTGTCGCGGATCGACAGCGGGGTGTCGACATACTCGACCGCCGGCGTCTTGCCCGCCGCCGCGAAGGTGGCGTTGGCCAGGTCGAGGAAGGAGCGGGCCTGGCCCGAACCGGCGTTGAACACGCCCGAGACGTGCGGCGTCTCCAACAGCCAGTCGATGATATCAACCACATCGTCCACGAAGACGAAGTCACGCAGCTGGCCGCCGTCGGCGTAGTTCGGATTGTGCGAGCGGAACAGGGTGACCGGCTCTCCGGCCTGCACCTTGGGCCAGATCTGGGCCACGACCGACTTCATGCCGCCCTTGTGGTACTCGTTGGGGCCGTAGACGTTGAAAAATTTCAGCCCCGCCCACTGGCTCGGCGACTGGCCGCGATCCGACTGCCGCGCTGCATACTGGTCGAACAGCATTTTTGAATAGCCGTAGGCGTTTAGAGGCCTGAGCGAAGACAGGCCTTCAAGACTGTCGTCATCCTCGAACCCGCCCTCGCCGTCGCCGTAGGTGGCCGCCGAGGAGGCGTAGATCAGCCGCGCGTCGCGCAGGGCGCACCAGTCCCACAGGTCGCGGGACAGGCTGAAGTTGGTGCGCATGATCAGGTCGGCGTCGGCCTCGGTCGTCGAGGAGATGGCGCCCATGTGGACGACGGCCTCGACGGCGTCCGCGTGGCGCTCCAGCTGTTCGAACAGCTCCTCGGGCTGCCAGAAGTCGGCGATCGGGTGCTTGGCCAGGTTCTTCCACTTGCCCAGCGCCGCCTCTTCCATACGGTCGCAGACGACGATGTCGCGACGGTCGTCGGCGCACAGGCGCGCGACGATGTTGGAGCCGATGAAGCCCGCGCCGCCGGTCACCACGATCATCCGACGCGCCATCAGTCAGCCTTCATCTTTTCAATCGTGCGGGTGGTGGAATAGCCGTCCTTGAAGGTGGCCAGCCTGACCTCGCCGCCCCAGCTCTCGACCAGATCGCCGCCGACTACGCCCTCGCGGGTGTAGTCCGCGCCCTTGATCAGGACGTCGGGACGCAAGCGTTCGATCAGGGCCAGCGGCGTGGACTCGTCGAAGCTGGTGACGCGGTCCACGGACTGCAGGCCGCCGATGACCACGGCGCGGCTGTCCAGATCGTTGATCGGCCGGCCCTCGCCCTTGAGCGCGCGCACCGAGGCGTCGGTGTTCAGAGCCACCACCAGCCGGTCGCACCACGACCGGGCCTGCGCCAGATAGGCGACGTGGCCGCGGTGCAGGATGTCGAAACAGCCGTTGGTGAAACCGACCCTCAGACCCTGACGCTTCCAGCCCTCGACCACGTGCGCCAGTTCCTCCAGCGGCATGACCTTGGCGTGGGCGCCCGAGGCGTGCTGGCTCATCTCGGCGTCGATCAACTCGGCCGGGCTGACCACGGCGGTGCCCGCCTTGCCGACCACCACGCCCGAGGCGAGGATGGCGAACTCGACCGCCGTCTCCAGCGACACGCCCGCGCCCAGGGCGAGCCCCAGCGCCGCCAGGCCGGTGTCGCCGGCGCCCGAGACATCGAACACCTCGCGCGCGCGGCCGGGGAAATGCTTCGCCGCGCCGCCGCGCCTCATCAGGCTCATGCCCTTGCCGGCGCGGGTGACGACGATGGCCCGGGCCGTGGTCGCGTCCAGCAGGGCCTTCAGCGCCGCCTCGACCTCGGCGTCGGTGTCGACCGGCAGGCCGGTGGCGCCGGCCAGTTCGCTGGCGTTGGGCTTGATCAGGTCGACCGCGCCGTAGCGGGCGAAGTCGCGACCCTTGGGGTCCACGATCACCGGCGCGCCGCTGTCACGGGCCGCCGAAAGCGCCTGGGCGATCAGCAAATCGCTTACCGCGCCCTTGGCGTAGTCTGACAACAGATAGACAGATGACCCTGTAAAAGCTTCGCTTTCTGTCGCCATCAAAGGCGCCGCCTCCTCGTCGAGCCGCAGCAGTTGCTGGCCGGCGGCGACGAAGCGAGTCTTGACGATGGTGGCCGAGCCGGCGCGGCGCTCGATCGCGTCCTCAATGCCGTCCTCGGCCGCGATCAGCGCGACCAGTTCGTCGCCGGCGGGATCCTGACCGGCCACCGCGCCGAGACGGGCGACCCCGCCCAGCGCGGCGACGTTGCGGGCGACATTGCCCACCCCGCCCGGCATGGCGATGCGCCGCTTGGTCTTGAGCACGGGAATGGGCGCCTCGGGCGAGATGCGGCTGACCTCGCCATAGACGTAGCGGTCCAGCATCAGGTCGCCGACGCAAGCGACCTTCAGCCCGCGCACGCGCTCCAGAAGCGCCTGCAGTTCCCCGAGATCGAGCGTGCGTTCAGCCATGCGACCGAACTATCGGATTCACGCGACCTTCGCCATCCGCGCCTTCGACAGGTCGTCGTAGGCGATCAGGTCGGCGGCCAGGGCTTCGAACTCGTTCAGCGGCACCATGTTCGGGCCGTCCGAGGGGGCGTTGTCCGGATCCTGGTGGGTTTCCATGAAGACGGCGTCCACGCCGACGGCCACGGCGGCGCGGGCGAGGACCGGCACGAACTCGCGCTGGCCGCCCGACGACGTGCCCTGCCCGCCCGGCTGCTGGACCGAATGGGTGGCGTCGAAGACGACCGGACAGCCGATCTCGCGCAGGATCGGCAGGGCGCGCATATCGCTGACCAGGGTGTTGTAGCCGAAGCTGGCGCCGCGCTCGCAGGCCATGACGTTCGGATTGCCCGCGCCGACGACCTTGGCGATGACGTTCTTCATGTCCCACGGCGCCAGGAACTGGCCCTTCTTGATGTTGATGACCTTGCCGGTGGCGGCGGCGGCCAGCAGCAGGTCGGTCTGGCGGCTCAGGAAGGCCGGGATTTGCAGCACGTCGACGACCTCGGCGGCGATGCGGCAATGCTCCTCGGTGTGGACATCGGTCAGGACCGGCAGGCCGACGCTCTCGCGGATTTCAGCGAAGATCGGCAGCGAGCCCTCCAGGCCGAAACCGCGCGCCGCGGTGGCGCTGGTGCGGTTCGCCTTGTCGAAGCTGGTCTTGTAGATGATGCCGACGTTCAGCCGCTCGCCGATCTCCTTGAGCGCATGCGCCATCTCCAGCGCGTGATCGCGGCTCTCCAGCTGGCAGGGGCCGGCGATGAAGACGATGCGCTGATTGCCGCCGATGCTGACGGGACGGGCGACGCCCTTGATGTCGATGACGGCGTTGGGCTTGGACACGGCGAATTCCCGAAGAAGCGGCTTGGCGACGCACGGCCCTTGCCGCACCTATGCGGCGATCAGGTGGCGTTCGATGTTGAGGTTCGCAAGCTACCACGGAGGCCGACCGCATGACCACCAGACCGACACCCGTGATCCTCTGGTTTCGCCGCGACCTTCGACTGGCCGACAATCCAGCCCTCAATCACGCCGCGGAGACCGGCGCGCCGGTCATTCCGCTCTATATCCACGATGGGGGCCCGGTTCAGGACCGGGGCGGGGCGGCGTCGCTCTGGTGGCTGGACAAGTCCCTGCGGGCCCTCGACGAAAGCCTGCAGACGCGGGGTTCGAGACTGATCCTGCGGTCGGGTGATTCGGAAGCCGAGCTGCGTCGGCTGATCGGAGAAACCGGCGCCGGAGCCGTTTTCCTGAACCGCCGGTTCGAGCCTGAACTGTTCGCCCGCGACGCGGATATCGCCCATTCGCTCAAGGCCGAAAACGTCGAGGTGCGGGGCTGGAACGGTACGCTGATGTGCCGCCCCGGAGGCGTGCTGAACGGATCAGGGTCGCCCTACAAGGTCTTCACGCCGTTTCTGAAAAGCCTGCTCGCCGCTGCCGAACCCCCGGCGCACACGACCGGTCCGCGCCGTCTGGACACCCCCGCCTGGATCAAGAGCGAATCCCTGGACCGCTGGGGTTTGCATCCTTCGAAACCGGATTGGTCAACGGGCTTCGACTGGACGCCGGGCGAGGCCGGAGCGTCGGCGGCGCTCTCAACTTTCGTCAACGGCGGGCTGAAAGCCTACAGTCGTGACCGTGACTATCCGGCGGCGCCCGGCTGCAGCCGCCTGTCCCCGCATCTGCACTTCGGCGAGATCCATCCATGGCGGGCGATCCAGCAGGTTCGCGCCGCCGCCGCCGACGGTCGCGCGCCGTCATCGGAAGCGGACAAATTCACCGCCGAGCTGGGCTGGCGCGACTTCTCCGCACATCTGTTGCACCACTTCCCGCAGATGACGGACACGGCGTTCAGACCCGAGTACGACGCCATGCCGTGGCGCGACGATCCGGAGGGGCTCGAGGCCTGGCGGAGAGGCCGGACCGGCTATCCGATCGTCGATGCCGGGATGCGGCAGCTGTGGACCACCGGCTGGATGCACAATCGCGTCCGGATGATCGTCGCCTCGTTCCTGGTGAAAGACCTTCTGATTGATTGGCGGAAAGGCGAAGCCTGGTTCCGCGACACTCTCGTTGACGCTGATCTGGCAAGCAATGTTCAGAATTGGCAGTGGGTTGCGGCATCCGGAGCGGACGCGGCGCCGTATTTCAGAGTGTTCAATCCGGTGACCCAGGGGACGAAGTTCGATGCCAAGGGACAATATGTCCGCCGCTGGGTCCCCGAGATCGCGGCGCTTCCCGACAAGTGGCTGCATGCGCCCTGGACCGCTCCGCCGGAAATCATGCGCGGGATCGGTCTTCGGCTCGGCCACGACTATCCCCGACCGATCCTTGATCATGCGGAGGCCCGCGACCGCGCGCTCGAGGCCCTACGGACGATCACGGCTGCCCGTCACGACGATCCAGGCCATTGACGCGCGGGGGTCGGCCACCCAACATCTTCAGTCATGACGTCGGTCACTACCGATCTGCATCAGATCACCGCCCGCACCCCACGCGGGTTCGCGCTGTTCCTGCGCCTTCTGAGCGCCAACTGGACCTTCGGACGGCTGACGGTCCTGCTGCCCAACGGCGAGACCCATCGGCTGGAGGGCGAACAGCCCGGCCCCTCGGCCGTCCTCGACATTCGCGACTACCGTTTCGCCCGCCGCGTACTGGCGAGTGGGGACATCGGTTTCGCCGAGGGCTACATGGCCGCCGAGTGGGAGACGCCGCACCTGGCGCCCCTGCTGGAGGTGCTGGCCCACAACTACGACAGCATCCGCCGCCTGTTCGATGGGCATCCGGTGATGAAGGCGGTCAACTGGCTGTCGCACCGGATGAACCGCAACAGCCGCTCGGGCTCGCGCAAGAACATTCATGCCCACTACGACCTGGGCAACGCCTTCTACGCCGCCTGGCTGGACCCCTCGATGACCTATTCGTCGGCCCGGTTCGCGGCGCCCGACATGGCCCTGGAAGCGGCGCAGCGCGAGAAATACGCCGCCCTGGCCCGGCTGATGGATCTGCGGTCCGGCCAGAGCGTGCTGGAGATCGGTTGCGGCTGGGGCGGCTTCGCCGAATTCGCCGCGCGCGAGGTTGGGGCCACGGTCACCGGCATCACCATCTCGCAGCAGCAGTACGATTTCGCCAAGCAGCGGCTGTTCGACGCCGGCCTGTCGGACAAGGCCGACATCCAGCTGATCGACTATCGCGACGTGCGCGGGCAGTTCGACCGGGTCGCCTCCATCGAGATGTTCGAGGCCGTGGGCCAGGAATACTGGCCCGCTTATTTCGGCAAGATCCACGAGGTCCTCGCGCCCGGGGGCCGGGCGGGCCTGCAGATCATCACCATCGATGACGCCCTGTTCGGCGGCTACGCCAAGCGGACGGACTTCATCCAGAAATACGTCTTCCCGGGGGGCATGCTGCCCTCCGAGGCCAGCCTGAAGCCGGTGATCGAGCAGGCGGGGCTGGGCTGGCAGGCGATCGAACGCTTCGGGCTCGACTACGCCGAGACCCTGAAGCTGTGGGACGAGCGGTTCCAGGCGGCCTGGGGCGAAGTCGGCCGCATGGCCGGGTTCGACGAGCGGTTCCGCCGCCTGTGGCGCTTCTACCTGGCCTATTGCGAGGCGGGCTTCCGGTCGCGCCGGACGGACGTGGTCCAGCTGGCGCTGGCGAAGGCCTGACGCCAGGCGCATAGGCGGCCCCATGACCTCCCCCCTGATCTCCGCCGACGACCTCGCCGCCCGCCTGGGCGATCCGAACCTGCGCATCGTGGACGCCAGCTGGCATCTGGACGGCCGGGACGCCCGCGCGGACTTCGCGCAGGCGCACATTCCGGGCGCGGTCTTCCTGGACCTGGACGCCGTGTCCGACCCGGACAGCCCCCTGCCCCACACCCTGCCCGCGCCTGCGGCCTTCGCGGCCTCGGCGGGCGTGCTGGGCCTGTCGGACCGGAACCGCATCGTCGTCTACGACACGGCCGGCCTGTTCTCGGCGGCGCGCGTCTGGTGGATGCTGAAGATCATGGGCGCCCGCGACGTGCGGGTGCTGGACGGCGGCCTGCCCGCCTGGCGGGCGCGGGACCTGCCGGTCGAGGACGGGCTGCCGCCCCGGCCGGACTTCGCCGTGTTCAGCCCGGATTTCGAAGCGTCCGCCGTCGCCGCGCTGGAGGATGTGCGGACCGCGCTGGAGGATGTGCGGACCGCCCTGGACGACGGGACCCAGGTGGTCGACGCCCGGGGAGCCGCCCGCTTCCGGGGCGAGGCGTCCGAGCCCCGGCCCGGGGTGCGGCCCGGACACATGCCGGGCGCGCTGAACCTGCCCTATGGCTCGCTGCTGACCCCGGGCGGAACGATGAAGCGCGGCGACGCCCTGGAAGCCGCCTTCCGTGACGCGGGCGTGGACATCGAGCGTCCGGTCGTCACCACCTGCGGCTCGGGCGTCACCGCCGCCATCCTGATCCTTGGCCTGGCCGAGCTGGGCCGTTCGGCGCGGCTCTATGACGGCAGCTGGAGCGAATGGGGCTCGCCCGAAGGCGGCCCCGTCGTCACCGGCCCCTAGAGCCTGATCGTTTTAGACGGAACCGCTTCGCGATTCCGGCTGAAGCGTGAATCAGGCTCTCGCTTTAAATCTGGAGCCTGATTCACCGCATCGGCGGAATCGCGAAGCGATTCCTCCTCAACGGATCAGGCTCTAGGCGCCCGGAGCCACCGGCTCGGGCGCGTCGTCGGGGACAACGTCGTCGGTCTCGCCGCGCGACACCACCGTGGCCAGCACCAGGTCGCCGGTGACGTTCAGCGTGGTGCGGCACATGTCGAGGAAGCGGTCGACGCCGAGGATCAGGCCGATCCCCTCCACCGGCACATGGACCATGGCCAGGATCATGGCGACCACCGGCAGCGAGCCGGCCGGCACGCCCGCGGTGCCGACGCCGCCCAGGATGCAGACCAGCATGACGACGACCTGCTGGGTCAGCGACAGCTCGACGCCGAAGAACTGGGCCAGGAACAGGACCGTCACTCCCTCGAACAGGGCGGTGCCGTTCTGGTTGGCGGTGGCGCCGACGGTCAGCACGAAGCGGGCGATCTTGCGCGGCAGGCCCAGCTGCTCCTCGGCGGCGCGCAGCGACACCGGCAGGGAGGCGTTGGACGAGGCGGTCGAGAAGGCCACCACCATCGGCTCACGGATGCCGCGGAAGAATTTCAGCGGATTCATGCCGCCCCCGATCCAGACGACCAGCGGGTAGACCACGAACATATGGATCGCCATCGCGCCCACGGCCACGCCGACATAGGCGGCCAGACGGACCAGCAGGTCCCAGCCGAAGACCGCCGCCAGCTTGAACATCAGGCAGGCGATGGCGATGGGAGCCAGTTTGATGAAGAGGTTGATCAGCTTCATCGTGACCTCCAGCAGGCCCTCGACGGTCCGCTGCAGATTGTCGGTCTGGGGCGACTTGGCCATGACCAGCCCGATCCCGAAGAACAGGGCGAAGATCATCACCGGCAGAATCTGGTTCTCGGCCGCCGCCGTGACGACGTTGGACGGGATCAGGTCGAGGAAGAACTGATCGAACTGGACGCCGCCCTGGGCCTTCTCGACGATCTCGCTGGCGCCCTGCGCGCCCTGCGCCAGCAACTGCTTGGCCAGATCGGCCGGAACGCCCTCACCCGGACGGAAGTAGTTCACCATGCCCAGGCCGATCACCACCGCGACGCCCGAGACGATGATGGTCAGCAGCAGGGTCTTGATCCCCGCGCGCCCCAGGGATTTCAGGTCGCCCATCTCCGCCACCCCGATCACCAGGGCCGAGAAGAGCAACGGAATGACCATCATGAAGAGGAGCTTCAGGAAGATCTGGCCGATCGTCCCGGCGATCACCACGGGCCACCAGTCCGCCGTGGGCTGCAGGGCGAAATTGGCCCACAGACCGCCCGCCAGGCCGATCACAAAGCCGGCCAGCATCAGCCAGTGAAGAGCGATCCCGCCCTTTTTGGTCGTTTCCATGAAGAAGTTCCCCCGGCTTTAGAGCCGCGTCGTTATCGGATCGGCAGACCGTAGATCAAGCCGGCGGGCCGCTGGTTCCATTGTGCATTGAGCCCGCGGGCGAGGTCGAGCGAAGAATCCGCGCCCACATTGCGGGCGAAGATTTCTCCATAGTTGCCTTCGGCGACGAGCGCATCCTTCATCCACGACTTCGACAGCCCCAGCATGGGGCCGAAGTCGCCCTCGGCGCCCAGCAGGCGGCGGATGCGTGGATCGCGGGAGTCGTCGGCCATGGCGGCCGCGTTCTGTCGGGTCACGCCCAGTTCCTCGGCCAGGATCAGCCCGTTCAGGGTCCAGCGGACCACCGAGGTCCAGGCCTCGTCGCCGCGCTTCACCGCAGGGCCCAACGGCTCCTTGGAGATGACGTCGGGCAGGATGGCGTGCTGTTCGGGATTGGGCAGCAGGGTGCGGGCGGCGGCCAGGGCCGAGATGTCGGCGCTGAAGGCGTCACAGTCCTCGCGCGCATAGGCCTCGCGCGCCTCTTCCTCGTTGGCGGTGACGACGGGCCGGTATTCGATGCCTCGGGCGCGGAACCAGTCGGCGACGTTCAGCTCGCTGGTCGAGGCCCGCTGCACGCAGACCCGGGCGCCGTTCAGCTCGGTCGCGCTGGCCAGGGTCAGCGAGCGCCGCACCAGGAAGCCCTGGCCGTCGTAATAGTTGATGCCGGCGAAGCGGACCCCCTCCTGCGCCTCGCGCGACAGGGTCCAGGAGGTGGTGCGCCACAGCACGTCGACCCGGCCGCTGCGCAGGGCCTCGAAGCGCTGGCTGGTGGTCAGGGGCACGAAGCGCACCGCGTTCGCATCGCCCAGCACCGCCGCCGCCAGGGCGCGGCAGAAGTCGGCGTCGAAGCCGCGCCACTGGCCGCGGTTGTCGGTGTAGGCGAAGCCGACCAGCCCCTCGTGCACGCCGCAGTTCAGCCGGCCGCGCCGCTTGATCGCCTGCAGGGTCGGGCTGTTGAAGGCCGGGGCGGCGGTCGGCGGATGGGCGGCCGCCTCTTCCGGCGTCTCGTCCTTGGGCGCGCCCTGGCCGCAGGCGGCGACCGCCAGCGTCAGCAGCAGCGCAAGCGCCTGCTTTCGAACCCCTGTCCTGCCTGTCCGCATTCCGCGCCTCGTCAGTGCCTGTCAGACTTGCGCCCCGGTGCGTTTAGAGGCCTTTGAGGCCTGAACCGCAACCCCGCGAGCCGCCGATGACCGACCGTTCCGACCGTACGCGCCTGATCGCCGGGGCCACGCGCCGCACGCCGGGACCCGCGTCCGGACGCCGACCGGTGTCGCCGCCGATCGAGCGGGCCTCGACCCTGCTCAACGATTCGCCC
>NZ_JAHFPF010000009.1:23565-25046 GCF_023259385.1 Brevundimonas sp.
ACCTACGGGATCGAGGACCTGACCGCCGGCCGCGAACTGCGCGCCGCCCTGGCCCAGTTGGAGGGCGCGTCGGACGTCTGGCTGGTTCCCTCGGGGCTGGCCGCCGTCACCGTGCCCCTGACCGCCCTGCTGAGGCCCGGCGATCAGGTCCTGACCACGGACGCCCTGTACGGCCCCAGCCGCCGCTTCCTGCACCGCCACCTGAAGCCGCGCGGGATCGATACCGCCTTCCACGCCGCCGACGCCTCCACGGACCGGATCTTGTCCACCCTGACCGACCGCACCCGCGTGCTGCTGATCGAATCGCCGGGCTCCCTGACCTTCGACATGGCCGATGTCCCGGCGCTCGCCGCCGCCTGTCGGGCGCGAGGCGTCCTGACCGTCATGGACAACACCTGGGGCGCGGGTCTGGCCTTCAAGCCGCTGGCGCACGGCGTCGACGTCAGCGTCCAGGCCCTGACCAAGTATGCGGGGGGGCACTCTGACCTGCTGATGGGGTCCATCGCCGTGGTGGACGACGCCGTCGGCAAGCCCATCTTCGAAACCCTTGAGGACAACGGCTGGCGGGTCACCTCGGACGACGCCTGGCTGGCGTTGAGGGGGCTGCGCACCCTGCCCCTGCGCTATGCCGAACAGGCCCGTTCGGCCGGCGTCGTGGCCGACTGGCTGCTGGCCCGGCCCGAGGTCGCCGAGGTGCTGTGGCCCGCCCTGCCCGGTTCGCCCGCCCACGCCCTGTGGAAACGCGACTACACCGGCGCCGCCTCCCTGTTCGGGGTCGTGATGCAGGGCGGGACCGAAGCCGCCGCCCACGCCCTGATGGCGGCGTTGCACCTGTTCGGCCTCGGATACTCCTGGGGCGGGTTCGAAAGCCTGATCACCCATGAGACCGGCCAGCTGTCGATGCGCGCCTCGCCGCCGGCGCCGGCGGGCCAACTGCTGCGCCTGCATGTCGGGCTGGAGGATCCGGCGGACCTGATCGCCGACCTGGAGGCCGGTCTCGCGGCCTGGCGGGCGGCGCTTTAGGGTTTCGCGCGCCACGTCTTCTCCGGGAGCGATGGACCCTTTTCCCCCGGCATCCGTTTCCGTGGTCCCGACGGACCGGGCGGCTCCCGGCCGCGCGCCTCGGCCGGAGCGTTCGATGGCCCGCGATCCCTATATCTTCCGCAGAAGCTGGACCCTGACGGTCTGGTCCTGCCTCGGCGCGCTGGCGGTCATGACCTTGCTGTTTGTCGTCATCTACCAGACCCGGGGCGGCGATCCGGCCGACAGGGCCGCCCTCGAAGCGCGTCAGGTCCAGGCCGTCGCGGCCATGGATCAGGCCCAGGCCGCCGCGGACGCCCGACAGGCCGCCGCGCGCGCGGAACAGGAAAAGCTGCTGTACTAATGTAGGTGGCGCGCCCAGCAGGACTCGAACCTGCAACCGTCCGCTTAGAAGGCGGGTGCTCTATCCGGTTGAGCTATGGGCGCCCGATGGGGCGGAA
>NZ_JAHFPF010000009.1:25056-27785 GCF_023259385.1 Brevundimonas sp.
GAAGGGCGGTAGGCCGCTTAAAAGCACTAGTCGCCAGAGGCGACTAGTGCGTCCAGGACTGCTTGCGGTAGGTGGCGAAATTGTCGGCGTAGGCCTTGAGGATCACCGGCGGCTCCTGCGGCTCGTGCAGGCGGAAGGCGATGCCGTGGCGTTCGGCGTAGGCGACGGCCTCTTCCTTGGAATCGAAGGTCAGGCGGACCTGGCCGTTCATGTCCGACGATGAGGTCCAGCCCATCAGCGGGTCGATGGTCCGCGCCGAGGCCGGTTCGAACTCCAGCCGCCAGTCTCTCGACTTGGCCTTGCCGGATTGCATGGCGGTCTTGGCGGGGCGGTAGATGCGGGCGATGGCCATGGCGGTCTCTCGAACGGTTGCCGCCGTAATACAACGCATTCGCCGTCGCTCAAGCGCCAAACCGCGCCCTTCGCAGCCGCCCGCCGCCGGCCCTGCGTGAAAAATCCTTGAAATCTCCACATGCCTCCGCGCGGCGACCGGCGCATGAAGGGTCATCACTTTCACGGCGAGGCCGAGATGACGGGCATGACCAAGACCGACGGCGGACAGCGGTTTCCGCTTTGGCGCGTGGCGATGTGGGGCGGGATCGCGGCCCTGCTGCTGCTGCCCGCCGTGGCGATGCAGTTCACGCACGAGGTCGCCTGGGGGCCCGAGGACTTCGCCTTCGCCGGCGTCCTGCTGATCGGCGCGGGCGCCCTGTTCGAACTGGCGGCGTGGAAATTCCGCAGCCTGACCGGCCGGCTGATCTCAGCCGCCGTCATCCTGGCCGCTGTGCTGCTGATCTGGGCCGACGCCGCGGTGGGCGTCTTCTAGGGCCGCCTAGGCCTCCAGCGCACTATGAGGACAGGCGCCGTCTCTTCAGGAAGGTTGAGAAAAACAACACGCCTCCTGTCAGAGCCATGCAGAGCGCGGCGTAGACGGCTCCGGTCATCCACCCCGTCGCGCCGAACATGACGACGGCGATCCAGTGATCGAGGAACAGGCTGCGAAGGCCAAGATAAGCGACCGTTCCCGCCAAAAGCAGGACGACGCCTATCACTCTCAGATGAGGGCTGTCCAAGAAGCGCATCCGCGTCGCCTTCCAAACAATTCCACCAATGAGAGTATCGGGACAGTTTGGAGTCAAGCGCCAGCATCGCAAAGGATGTCGCGGGGCCGGCCATCCGCTTCTGGATTTTAGTGATGGTCGGAGTGAGAGGATTCGAACCTCCGACCCTCTGGTCCCAAACCAGATGCGCTACCAGGCTGCGCTACACTCCGGCGGCGGGATTTGACACACTCGTCGTCCCGCCGCAACGCGCCTGACGACCTTATTCGGCGAAGAAGGGATGCGCGACCTTGTCGCCCGGCTTGGCGCCGATCTCGTCCGAGCGTCCGGCGCGCAGTTCCAGCACACCCATGGCCGGTCCGTTCGACGGCAGGACCCGGTCGTTGTTGGGCGCCGCGTTCTTGACGATCGAGACGATACGGCCGTGCGGGTCGATGTAGATGATGTCCAGCGGGCTGGGCGTGTTGTGCATCCAGAAGCCGCGCTCGGCGACGTCGGGGAACTGGAACAGCATGCCGCGATCGTCGGCGAGCGGCGGACGCTCCATCAGGCCGCGCTGGCGCTCGGCTTCATCGTCGGCGATCTCGACCATGAATTTGTGCGCGCCGCTCGAGGTGGTGATGGTCAGCGGCTCCATCGGCTGGCCGTCCGGCCCCTTGGGCGTCCCGAGGGCGCAGCCGGCCAGCAGCACCGCACCGGCGACGAGCGCCGGAATTCCACGACGATGAATCATTCACATCCGCCCTTTGCAAAGGGAGCGGATGTCCTATCCGCCCATCCTGATTTCAGCGACCACCAGCCCCTTGGGGCCATCGGCGAACCGCACCGAAACCGACTCTCCGGGCAGGAGATCGTCCAGCCCGCAGCGCCGAAGCGTTTCGACATGGATGAAGATATCTCCGGGTTGGCCGTCGCGCACCACGAATCCGTAGCCCTTGGTGCGGTTGAACCATTTCACCACCGCCGGCTCGAGCGGACCGCCGGCGACGGGCGGCGCCGCCTCGCTGGACTGGCGCAGGCCTTCATAGCCCGTCGGACGGCGCGGCTGCTGGACGGCCAGGGCGGGATCGCCCTCGCCCAGGTCGACGATCTCGATCACCTGCCAGCCCTTGGGGCGGCGTACGCAGTCGCAGGAAATGGGCGCGCCTTCGGCCGCGGTCTCGTGTCCGCTGTCGCGCAGGCTGGAGATGTGCAGCAGCACGTCCTTCAGGTCGGTCATGCCCGGGTCGTCAGGTACGATGAACCCGTAGCCCTTGCCGGGGTCGAACCACTTGACCCGTCCGGCGATCCGCACCGCGGTCACCGTTTCCCCACCCTCGTAGTCAGACACAACTTTCCCCCTGCCCGGGATCTGTACGGGCACGTCTTATTTAACACGGTTCTTTGAACACCTGAAAAGCGAAAAACACCCATTTTCGTTGGTTGTGCAGTCGAATTCGTTCAACCGTTGCCGGATCGCCCGGAGCACGGATGTTTCACACGGCGTGGCGGGTCGCCGGGGCGATAGGGCTTTGAGATCAAGGGCAAGGGCCCCAGCCCACTGGCCTGCGAGGCCACGCGGGCGTCCTGGCCCGCGGTCAGGCGGACGGGTCTTCCGGCAGCATCTCACCCACGGCGTCCCGGCCGAGGTTCCGGACCTGACGATGGCGATGAGAAGAAAATCGATCC
>NZ_JAHFPF010000010.1 GCF_023259385.1 Brevundimonas sp.
TCCCGCCGCCTCGCCGCCCGCGCCGCGTCCCGCCGCCGCCCGACCGCCGGCGCGCCGTCCGGCCCAGCGTCCCGCCGCCGCCCGTGCGCCCGCTCCGGCCCCCGCCGAGCCCGCCGGCGAACGCCCCTACCAGCCCGCCGCTTCGGCTCCGGCTCCGGGCGGCTCGCAGCCCCGGCAGTCGGTGCAGTAGGACCGCGACCGCGACCGAAGCATGAAAAAGGGCCGCTCCCTCGCGGGGGCGGCCCTTCCTTAGCCGGCGCTCGGCCTCACCGGCGTTCGCAACAGACTGCGTGACCTGCGGTCGGTCTATCCGATGTCCTCGTTCAGCAGGCCGACTTCATTGAAGCCCGCGCCCTTCAACCCGTTCATCACGCCCATGAAGCGGTCGTAGGACACCTCGGGCTGGGCGCGCAGGAAGATGCGCTCGTCCCGGCAGGCGTCGCCCCGGCCCGTGGCGGCGCAGACGTCGGCGGCCAGGGTCGCCATCCGGGTCTGCTTGTCGCCGATCCAGAGGCCGCCGTCCTCGTGCACGCTGACATAGACCGGCTCGCGCGGCTGGCTTTCCATATCCGGTGGCGGCAGGTCCATCTTCAGCGACACCGTCGCCATCGGCGCCGCCACCATGAAGATGATCAGCAGCACCAGCATGATGTCCACGAACGGGGTGACGTTGATGTCCGCGTTCTGGTCGATCGTCGCGCCGCCGTTTCCGCCGGGGCCTGAAAGTCTCGCACCCATGGTTCAATCCTCCCTGTCAGTCCGCCGCGCCGTGCGGCGAACGGCCAAGCTCGCGCCCGGCGCCGGGCGGTTTCTGGGCGGGAAGGGGGCATGAAAAAGGGCCGCCTCCCGTCGGGAAGCGGCCCCTGATCGTTTGAACGGGCGTGAAGCCTATTCGATGTCTTCGTTCAGCAGGCCGACCTTGAAGAAGCCCTGGCCCTGCAGCGTGTTCATGACTTCCATGAACTGGTTGTACTTCACCTCGGCGTCGGCGCGGACGAACACGCGCTCTTCGCGGCAGTTCGGACCGCCCAGGGCGGCGCAAACGTCGGCGGGCAGGTTCGCGATCGAGGATTCCTTGTCCGCGATGTAGATGGCGCCGCTTTCCTGGATGGTGATGTACACCGGATCCTTCTGCTCGGTCGGGTTCACCGGCGGCTGCGCCGGCGGCAGGTCGAGGCGGATCGACACGGTGGCCATCGGGGCGGCGACCATGAAGATGATCAGTAGCACCAGCATGATGTCCACGAACGGCGTGACGTTGATGTCCGCGTTCTGTTCGATGGTGCCGGCCTTGCTGCCCGGTCCGGAAAGTTTGGCGCCCATAATCGGGTGTCTCCATCAGGCCCGGCGCTTGGCGCGGCGAGCGTCACTGAAAGCTTCGGTTCGTCTCTTGGCGTCCCTTAACCGGCTTGTAAAGCGGCTTCGGCCACCTTGGGGTTCCAGAGCGGCGGGTTTGCGCCGAATACCCCTGTCAGGCGAAACGATTCAGGCGGCTCAGCGCCCTTGCGCCAGCTTGAGGAAACGGTCTTTCAGCGCCGCGTCGGTCTTGAACACGCCGGTGAACCGGGTCGTCAGGGTCGAAACGTGGCGATGGTGCACGCCGCGGGTGGTCATGCACTGATGTTCCGCGTCGATCAGGATGGCCACGCCCTGCGGCGCCAGATTCGATTCGATGGCGTCGGCGATCTGGTTGGTCAGCACTTCCTGCGTCTGCAGGCGGCGCGAATAGATCTCCACGACCCGCGCCAGCTTGGAGATGCCGACCACCTTCTCGTTCGGGATGTAGGCGACGTAGGCCTTGCCGATGAAGGGGGCCATGTGGTGCTCGCAGTGGCTCTCCACCTCGATGTCGCGCAGCAGGACCATGTCGTCGTAGCCCTGCACGTCCTCGAACGTGCGGCCCAGCTCCTTGGCCGGATCGGCGTCATAGCCGTCGAACCATTCGCCGTAGGCGTCGACCACCCGTTTCGGCGTGTCGATCAGGCCCGGACGGTCGGGATCGTCGCCCGCCCACGCCAGCAGGGTGCGAACGGCCTTCAGGGCCTCTTCGCGGCTGGGGCGCTGGTCATTGTCGCCGACCAGAACGGGCTTGACGGGGGTAGAGCTCATGAGACGGTTCTCGAACGCGCGGCTTTGTAAGTCGCAAGGGACTGTTTATCAGCTTGGCGGCGTATATGGGACCGCCGGTCCGTGCCGCAAGAAAACTCTCCCGCAAAGACTTCCTCATGCCGCTGACGATTCACGACACCCTGCACCGCGAAAAGCGCGTGTTCACGCCGCGAGACGAGACCCGGGTGACGCTCTACGTCTGCGGTCCCACGGTCTATGACTTCGCCCATATCGGCAACGCGCGCCCGCCGGTGGTGTTCGACGTTCTGGTCCGCCTGCTGCGCCGCACCTACGGCGCCGACAAGGTGATCTACGCCCGCAACGTCACCGACGTGGACGACAAGATCAATCAGAAGGCCTTCAAGGAAGGCGTGCCGATCAGCGAGATCACGGCCCGCTACGAGGCCGCCTATCTGGAGGACATGGGCCGGCTGAACGTCAGCCCGCCCGACCTGGCCCCCCACGTCACCGACCACATGGACGCCATCGTCGCCCAGATCCAGGCGATCATCGACCACGGCTGCGCCTACGCCGCAGAGGGCCATGTGCTGTTCGACGTCTCGTCCTACGAGACCTACGGCAAGCTGTCGGGCCGCAATCTGGACGACATGATCGCCGGCGCCCGCGTCGAGGTCGCCCCCTACAAGAAGAACCCGCACGACTTCGTCCTGTGGAAGCCTTCCAAGGAGAACGAGCCGTCCTGGCCGTCCCCGTGGGGCGAGGGTCGTCCCGGCTGGCACATCGAGTGCTCGGCCATGATCGAGGCCAACCTTGGCCTGCCCATCGATATCCACGGCGGCGGCATCGACCTGGTCTTCCCGCACCATGAGAACGAGATCGCCCAGGGCGTCTGCGCCCACGGCCACGCCCACGGCGCGGACGCGCACGCCGAATACAGCCGCTACTGGATGCACAACGGCTTCCTGACGCTGGACGGCGAGAAGATGTCCAAGTCGCTGGGCAACATCCTGCTGCCCCACGCCCTGCTGGAGCGGCTGCCGGGCGAGGTGATCCGCTGGGCCCTGCTCTCGGCCCACTATCGTCAGCCGCTGGACTGGAACGAGGCCCTGCTGGAGCAGAGCCGCAAGTCGCTGGACCGCCTCTACGGCGCCCTGCACCGCGCCGCGGCGATCGAGGCCGGTCCCGACTGGCTGCCCGAGGACTTCCTCAAGGCCATCGAGGACGACCTGAACACGCCGGGCGCCTTCGCCGCCCTGTTCGCCCTGTCCAGCGAGATCGAGCGCGGCATGACGGCCGGCGACCACGAGGCCGTCTCGGCCGCCAAGGGAAAACTGCTGGCCGCCGCCGCCATTCTGGGCGTGCTCCAGAATGACCCTGCCGCATGGCTTGAAGGCGAGGTCTCCGACGATCTCCGTGTCGAGGTCGAAGCCCTGCTGGAACAGCGCGCCGCCGCGCGCGCCGCCAAGGACTGGCCCGAGGCCGACCGCATCCGCGACCGCCTGAACGCGCTGAACGTTGTGGTCATGGACGGCCCGACGGGGGCGACCTGGCGGGTGAAGGGGTAGGAAGAGCGTTCTCCCTCCCCGTCCGGGGAGGGAGATTCAATTCACGTAATCCGCTTCACGCTCACCGGATCGCTCGCCGGGAACGTCTCTTCCAGGCCCTCGTCGACCAGCGCCTCCTGCCGGCTGTTCGCCTCGCGCGTCTTTTCAGCCAGCTGGTCCGGCTTGCCGTCCTCGCGGGCCGCGCGCTTGGCGTGCGGGGTCTCGGGGTCGCAGTCTTCCTGCGCCTTGTTCAGATGCTCGGTTTGACCGGTCATGTCGGCGCTCCTCAGTTTTTCGGGTGATCTTCGTCGCCGTCCGGGCCGTAGCCCAGGTCGGCGATGTCGTCGTCGGACAGGGTTTTGGCCTCCCAATGGGCGGCGCTGGCCTGGGCTCCGCGCGCATTCTCCATCAGGCCGGAATAGACCAGCTCGACCTCGTCGACACCGCGCTGGCCTTGGCTCTCGCCGTCGATCTCGTTCAGCCGCTCGCCGTCCACGCCCAGCAGGGCGTCGGCCTCGGCCTCGATGCCCGAAGCGCCCAGCTCCTCGTCCAGGTCCTCCGGTTCGGCGTCCTCGTCGAAGTCGTCCCGGTCCGCGTCGCCGTCGGCCTGGGTGACATCGAGCACCTGATCCGCCTCGTCCAGCAGGAAGTCGCCGTCCCCCTCATCGTCGAGGTGGGTTTCGTCATAAACTTCAGACTGTTCCTGGTCGTCCTTGTAGTCGTCGAGTTCGGGCATCACGTCCTCCCTGTTCAGGGAAGACAACGCCACGGCTCAGGCGGCGTTCCAGCCACCCGCCACGACCCGGTCCAGCGCCGCCCGCATCCGGTCGATCACCTCGGGCCAGCCGTCCACCGCGCCGCGCACGAAGATCTTCACGTCGGGATAGAAGACGTAGTGGTCGGTGGTCATCAGGTGCCAGTCGTCCGGCGCCGCCACCATCCAGGTCCGGGCCCCGCTCGCGGCGGCGATATTGGTCCCGGCGATGCCCGGCCCCAGCACCACGTCGCAGGCCACCGAGAGGGCGGCCACGTCTTCCAGGTCGTCCTTCAGATTGATCGGCGGGGTCCAGATGAACACGCCCGCGGCCTCCGCCGCCGCCAGGTCCTCGGACACGTCGCCGCACTGCAGGTTGACCATCACGCAGCCCGGCGTGGTCAGGATCGGCTCCCAGCGCTGGAAGCCGGCGGCGAAGAAGGCCGCCCGCGCCCCGGTCATCACCAGGCTCTTCCAGTGCAGCCCGACCTTCAGCCCCTCGGGCAGCTTGGCCAGCTCGCCCCTCCAATAGGCGACCTTGTCGGGATCGGGCACGATGACCTGACCCGGTCCGGGGAAGCTCTCCAGCGTCGGGCGGTAGACGGCCATCAGGCTGGCGATCGGCACCCAGCAGTCCAGCTTCTGCTCCAGCTCCTCGGCGAAGGGCACGTAGCGGGTCAGGCGGCCTTCCAGCCGCACCGCCTTGTGGCCGCCGACGATCGCCCTGGGGAAGCCGCGCTGGAACAGGCCGACCATCCGCGCCTCGACGGCCAGATAAACCTGACCCTCCGGCCCCACGGCCTCGATGATGTCGTTCAGGCAGTTGGCGAAGACCAGTTCGTCGGCGATGCCCTGTTCGCCGACCACCAGCACCCGCTTGCCGCGGATGTCTTCGGTCTTGGGATCCCAGCGCGGGGCCTCGACGGCCACGTGCATGGCGTCGGGCAGGTTGGGGTCCAGACGCACCTCATAGGCCTCGAACGCCTCGGGGATGCGGGCCTCGCCCATCAGCATCAGGGCGCGCGCCATGTTCATCATGGCGACCTCGTAGCCGTTCTCGGCGCCGGGCAGGGCGGCTTCCATGTCCTCGATGGCGCCGGCCACGTCGCCCAGCGGGCGGCGGACGTTGGCGCGGTTGTAGCGCGCCTTGGCGAAGGTCGGGTCCAGCCGCAGCGCCTCCTCGAAGAAGGTCAGGGCCTCGTCCAGCCGTCCCTGGTCGTTCAGCACCGTGCCCAGGGTGTTCCACAGCACCGAACTGTCCGCCTCGATCTGGAGCAGCGGCCGCAGGGTCTCGATCGCATCGGCGTAGCGGTTCTGGTCGCGCATCACGCAGGCCAGGTTGTTGGTCGCCTCGATATGCCCGGGATTGGCCGCCAGGAATTTCAGCAGCAGCTTCTCGGAGATGTCGAGATAGCCCAGCCGCTGCGCCAGCCGGCCCAGGTCGTGGGCGATGTCGGTGTGGTCGGGCAGCAGCTGCAGCGCCGCCTCATAGGCGTGGATGGCCGGGCCGAACCGGTTCTGCTTCTCCTGGCAGATCGCCAGCACGTGCCAGGCCAGGCCGTTGGTCTCGTCCAGCTTCAGAGAGTCCAGCGCCCGCTGGGTGGCGCGATCGAAGTCGTTGACCCGGATCGCCGCCAGCGAAAGCTTCAGCAGTTCCAGCCCCTTGCGCTGGGCCTTCACCGACCGCACGCCCGCCAGCGACTTCGACAGCCGGCTGATGGCGGCGGGGGAGGCGGCGTCGCCCGCTATGCCCTGCGCGGCGGGGGCCGGGGCGTAGGCGGAGGTGTCGTCGAGGGCGGCGGCGGACATGAAGCGACTCGGGGGCGGAGCGGATAGGCAATATGACGATGTCGGCTCACAAGAGATGGTTAACCACGACTGTTTAGCCTGCGTTGGTTCCCGGTTTTCTAAACCGTATGTCCGGGACCCAAGGGGAAGCCGCCCAGATGCCGCTCAAGCTGTCGCTCAAGCCCGGCGAGAAATTCGTCCTGAACGGGGCCGTCGTCCAGAACGGCGACCGTCGCGGCGTCCTGATTCTGCAGAACAAGGCCAGCGTCCTTCGCGAGAAGGACATCATGCAGCTGGAGGACGTGAACTCCCCGGCCAAGCGGATCTATTTCCCCGTCATGATGATGTACCTGGACGAGGCCGCGGCTCCCAAGGTCTACGACGAATTCGCGCTGCGCCTGACCGAGTTCATGGGCGTCACGCGCAACCCCGATGTGCTCGCCGACTGCGTCTCGGCCTCGCGTCACGTCATGGCGCGCGAGTACTATAAGGCGCTGATGTCGGCCCGCAAACTGGTGGATTACGAGGAAGGTCTGGCGAATGTCGCTTCAGGCGTACAAGACCGCAGCCACGCGGGCTGAGACCCCGCGCGAGACCGAGTATCGGCTGTTCGGGCAGGTGACCCGGGCGCTGATGCACGCCTCGACCGTGGACGCCTCGGACATTTCGACCCGGATCGACGCGCTCGACTGGAACCGTCGCCTGTGGTCGACCCTGGCCACGGACTGCTCCAATCCGGACAACGCCATGGACATGGGCCTGCGCGCCCAGATCATCTCGATCAGCCTGTTCGTCGGCCGTCACTCCTCCGCGATCATGCGCGGCGAGGATGATTTCGAAGCCCTGATCGACATCAACAAGATGATCATGCAGGGCCTCGCCCCCGCCCCGGCCCAGGCGGCCTGAGTTCATATCTCCCTCCCCCTTGTGGGGAGGGATGTCGATGCACAGCGAGGACAGGGTGGGGGACCGTGCGGCCGCCTGTCCGTGCGGCTGTTCCCCACCCGTCACGCTTCGCGGTCCACCCTCCCCATGAGGGGAGGGAGAGCTTCTCTCTTCCTGCCTCGCCGCCCCCGGCCAATTCTGCCGACCGGCAGCGCGCGCACGCCTTCCCTTCCAGCAATATCAACAGCTTGGCCCGGCCCGGTCCTTGCGTGGGCGTGCGCGAACCAGAACCGGTTCTAAGGCCAGAAGGCCTTTCACAACCGACCAGAATGGAAGGAACTACCCGATGGTTATGTCGGTCAACACGAACGTGGGCGCGCAAGTCGCGCTCCAGAACCTGAACGCGACCAACGCCCAACTGGCGACCACGCAAAACCGGATCAACACCGGCAAGAGCGTGGCCAACGCCAAGGATAACGGCTCCATCTGGGCGATCGCCCAGGGACAACGGGCCGATATCGGGGCGCTGAACGCGGTGAAACAGTCGCTCGATCGCGGTGTCGCCGCTGTCGACGTGGCTCTGGCGGCGGGCGAGACGGTCTCTGACCTCTTGCTGCAGATGAAGGAGAAGGCTCTCGCGGCGACTGATGCGTCGCTCAAGACTGCGGCACGCGCCGCTCTGAACGAGGACTTCAAGGCCCTGCGCGACCAGATCGCCTCGGTGACCAGCAACGCTGACTTCAATGGGATCAACCTGCTGAAGACCGGCGCGACCGGTTTCTCGGCACTGGCCAACGCGCAAGGCACGGCGACCCTGACGGTCGGCGCTGAAGTCATGGCTCTGGGCAGCACGACCGTCACGGTCGCGACGACGCAATCGATCGACACCCTGACCAAGGCGAACGCGTCCCTCGCGGTCGTGTCCGCCTCCATCGACAAGGTTTCGGGCGCCCTGGCGCGTCTGGGCACCAAGTCGAAGGCTCTCACCACTCACGTGACGTTCGTCGGCAAGCTGTCGGACGCTCTCGAAGCGGGTGTGGGCAATCTGGTCGACGCCGATCTGGCGAAGGAAAGCGCCAAGCTCCAGGCCCTGCAGACGAAGCAGCAACTGGGGGTTCAAGCGCTCTCGATCGCCAACCAGACGCCGCAACTGGTGCTTTCCCTGTTCCAGGGCTGATCACGGCAGGTTCTCGCAGGCGCCGGAGAGGGAGATCTCTCCGGCGTCTCGCGCGTCAGGTTCCGGATTTCGTTCTAGCTGAACAGGCCGGTCAGCCAGTGCCAGGCCTGCGGGCCCAGTCCCGTCAGCCAGTGCCAGACCGGCAACAGGAAGGGCGACACCCACTCCCAGGCCAGCCACACCACGATGCCGCCTACGCACAGCAGGGCGATGGCGCACCAGGCGATCAGGATGGCCAGGCCGTCGCGCTGCACCAGGCCGAAGCCGAAGGCGACGATAATCAGGGACGGCACCAGGTTTCCCCCCGGAATGGGCAGGACCAGGATGGTGCACAGCAGGATGCAGGCGACGCCGATCAGGACCTCCGACACCTCGCTGGTCATGATCGACAGCCGCGGGCGCGACCACCGCTCGACCTTGCGCAGCGGCGTCATCACCTTGGCGATGGCGGTGCGGTAGCCTTCGCGGTCGATGCTGCTCTTCAGCGCCCAGCGCGGCAGCCACAGCTGATCGCGGCGGATGACCAGCTGAAAGGCGATCAGCAGGATCGGCGCGCCCAGGATGGTGGTCGATCCGGGCACCGCGCCGATCACGGCGCTGACCAGGCCCAGGAACAGCATGAGGGCGCCGAAGCCGCGCTCGCCGAACGCATTGACCAGTTCCCCGAGGTACAGCTTCGGGTCGTCCTTGGCGCCGATGTCCTCGATCACCTGCGAGAAGGGGCGTGTGTCGGCCTGATAGTCGTAGTCGGGCATCGGCGACGGGCGATCCGGAGGGGTGATGAACCGATCTAGGCGGGAACCCGCGCCGGCGCCACTTAACAAACCTCCATCCGGTCGGCTTGGTGGCCGGATGTTGGGAACCCGTCCCGAACCGTGGCCGTTTCGGGTCATCGGGATGTACCCGATGGGAGGATTTTCATGCGTTTCATGATTGCGTCGGCCGCGCTCGCGGCCCTGACCCTGGCGGCCTGTAGCCAGGGAAGCGACACGACGGAAGGCGAGAAGGCGGGCCAGGCCAGCACTGTGGCGCCCTCGGCCTCGATGGACGGCCCCAAACCCGGTCTGTGGCGGGTGACGACGGCCATGGCCGGCATGCCCGGCGGCGCCGCGATGGCTCCGGTCGAGACCTGCATCACCTCCTCGACCTTCGAGGCGCCCGGCGGCGCGTCGGCGACGCCCGGCGCGACCTGCACCACCCAGCCCTTCCGGCGGGACGGCGACGCCATGGTCTCCAGCACGGTCTGCGAGATGCAGGGCGGCATGAAGTCGGAATCGGCCATCCGGGTCTCGGGCGACTTCTCCAGCCGCTACACGATGGAGGTGAAGAGCAAGACGACCGGCGCGCCGGCCCCGATGCCGGAAACCACCATGACGATGACGGCCGAACGCCTCGGCGACTGTCCGGCGGCCTAGTCCGGACGAAAGTCTGCGACGACGGCGGTTCCGCGGGGCGGAGCCGCCGTTTCGCTGTCTAGGGCTTCACGTGCTCGGGCTTCCCCTTGCGCTTGGTGTGCGCGAATTCCTCAAGCTGTTTCTCGGTCATCGACAGCATCGATTTCGACGCGCCCTTCAGCTTCGACCTGGGCGTCTCGCCACGCTTGGCGGACAGGGCGGCCCCGGCGGCCTTCTGCTGGGCGGCGGACTTGGCGGGCATGAGCGGGCTCCTTTCGGACAGGGAGCAACCCGAAGATGAAGCGTGAGTTCCCGGCTAAAGGCGCATCGCGAGCCATTCACTCGCGAAGTAGCGCCGCTCATTGAAAGTTAGCTGAGCATCTTCTTGCAGAGCTGCCTCAGCAAGAGCGGGAAGGTCGGCACAGAAAGCTTCATACATCGCCCAGATTACCGCGGCCCCTGGGACGCGTTCATCACGTCTGGTTTGGTGAGCAAGCCAGTCGCGGGTTTCATCGGAAGCTCGTCTGGGGTCGCAGTTGTGGGCTCGAATATCTTGACCCGCGATGTCAGATAGGGCGCGTTGATATCGAAAGGGTTCCCGATCGAAGATCGTGCAGACTTTCCGTCCAACCCATCCCTCGCCGAAGCGCCGTGCACCAAGATAAACGCCGAGCTCAAAAGGCATGTTGAAACGCGGCAACCCGTCATCCAGCTCCATGTATGAGATGTCGTGGATGCCCAGTTGGCAGTCACGAACAAGATCGGAAATCTTGTCCATTCTAACTTGGCCTGCGTCGTCGAGTTCGCGCGCGCATCGTGGGGCAAAACCACATGCCTGAACGGAGAAGACGATTGCATTGAAGACCGGCCGCCGGTCGTCGCTGAATGGCGCATTGATGAAGACGGATTTGCGATAGCCGTTAGGGGCGCGCGCCAAATCGTCGACCCTACTTCTTCTTGCTTAGTTCAGCCGCCAGTTTGCCTTCGCGGACGCGCGCAGGAGGGGCGAACTCCACGACACGAAAGCCTTTACCGGTCGTTGTCTGTCCGATCGGAGCCGTGAAGCGGCCCGTTGCGGCGCTGCGCTTCACCCATCCCGAGTAATGTCCAGCGGACTTGGTCATAACTTTAAGGTAGCACTGAATGGCTGAATGAGAAGGCCTACCCCAGCAACTCCCGCCCGATCAGGAAGCGGCGAATCTCATTCGTCCCCGCGCCGATGTCGTACAGCTTGGCGTCGCGGACCAGCCGCTCGACCGGCCACTCCTTGGTGTAGCCGGCGCCGCCCAGGGCCTGCACCGCCTCCAGCGACACCTTCACCGCGTTCTCGCTGGCCAGCAGGATCGCGCCTGCCGCGTCATAGCGGGTCGTCTTGCCCTGATCGCAGGCGCGGGCCACGGCGTAGACGTAGGTGCGGGCGCTGTTCAGGGCCACGTACATGTCGGCCACCTTGGCCTGCATCAGCTGGAACGAGCCGATGGCCTTGCCGAACTGCTTGCGCTCGCGGACGTAGGGCAGGACCACGTCCAGCGCCGCCTGCATGATGCCCAGCGGGCCACCCGACAGGACGGTGCGCTCATAGTCTAGGCCGCTCATCAGCACCCCGGCGCCGCCGCCGACCGGACCCATGACGTTCTCTTCCGGGACTTCGCAGTCCTCGAACACCAGTTCGGCGGTGTCCGAGCCGCGCATGCCCATCTTGTCCAGCTTCTTGGAGACGCTGAAACCCTTCATTCCCTTCTCGATCAGGAAGGTGGTGACGCCGCCGTTGCCGTCGCCCGTGCGGGCATAGACGACCAGGGTGTCGGCGGTCGGGGAGTTGGTGATCCAGAACTTGGTCCCGTTCAGGATGTAGCGGTCGCCCTTCTTGTCGGCGCGGGTGCGCATCGACATGACGTCCGAGCCCGATCCGGCCTCCGACATGGCCAGCGACCCCAGGTGCTCGCCCGAGATCAGCTTGGGCAGGTACTTCGCCTTCTGCTCGGGCGTGCCCCAGCGGCGAATCTGGTTGACGCACAGGTTAGAGTGGGCGCCGTAGCTCAGGCCGATCGAGGCCGAGGCGCGCGACACCTCCTCCATCGCCACCACATGCTCGAGATAGCCCAGGCCCAGGCCGCCGTACTCTTCCTCGACGGTGATGCCGTGCAGGCCCAGCTCGCCCATCTCGGGCCACAGGTCGCGGGCGAACTCGTTCTTCTCGTCGATCTCGGCGGCGCGCGGCGCCAGGCGGTCAGCGGCCCAGCGGGCGGTGGTGTCACGGATCGCGTCGGCGTTTTCGCCGAGGCCGAATTCCATGGATTGGGGCGCGAAGGGAATGCTCATGGCGCGGGCGTAGCACTGCCCGCGCGGGCAGGCAAAGTCAGTCCTTCTTCGTGGCCCGCACGGACAGGTTCCAGGCCGAGACGCCGACGCAGATGACGCCGATCAGGGCCAGCACCCAAGCGATGATCGTGAACTCGTTGGTCGGCAACGGATCGCTGACCGCCTTGCGGAAGGCGGCGGCCGAGGCGGCGCAGGCGAACAGGCCCAGTCCGCCCATGATCAGATAGGGGCCGGTCTCGATCAGGCTGAAGCGTTTGGCCGGGGTCGGATCGACCTCATGGCGCAGCACGGCCAGCGGCGGCTCGTCCTCGAACAGGGCCTCGCCGGCCGCTTCCGGCGCGGCGCGCTGCTCGGGCGCCCAGGCGTCGCGGGCCGGTTCGGCGAAGTCGGCCTCGACCGCCGGGGTCAGCTCCAGCGGCGGGAAGGGCGACGGCGCGGCGGGGGCGGAGGCCGCGAAGATCGGGGCCGGCGGGAAGACGGGCGTCCGCACCGGCGTTGCGACAGGCTCGGGCTCGGGTTCCGGCGCGGGTTCAGGCGCGGGCTCCGGCTCGGCAGGGGCCGTCGGCGCCGCGGTCGGGAAACCGGGCAGGGGGCCGATGATGGCGGCGGCGTAGGGGGAATAGCGCTGCGACTGGGCGATGGCCGTCGGCGGCGGCGGCGTCCACACCTGTCCCTGCGACTGCCACACGGTGGGCAGGGGCAGGACGCGCGGCGCTTCGGCCACGGGGGGCTGGGGTTCCGGTTCGGGCTCCGGCGCGACGTCCGCTTCCGGCGCTTCCAGCGCGGTCGGGGTCTCGCCCAGCAGGGAGGCCACGGCGGCGGCCCGGCTCGCGTTCGGATCGACCTGCGGTTCCGGTTCCGGCTCCGCGACGGGCGGCGGCGGCAAGGGCGCGGTCAGCAGGTCGGACAGCAGCACCGGCGAGGCGGGATCGGCCACGAACAGGGCGCGTTCGGCGGCGCGGCGACGCAGGGCGGTGTCGGCTGACGGGGTCTCGGGCCAGCCGACCAGGGCGTCCGCCGCCTCTCCGGCGTGGCCGGCGTTCAGTCGTTCCAGCACGTCCGAGCCCAGGAAGCGGTCCACGCCCACCGACACGGCGAAACTGGCCAGGGCGTCGAACTGGTGCTGGTTCAGGACGGTCTCGACCTGTTCGTTCAGCGCCTTGACCACCGGCATCAGGTCGTATTGCAGCAGCAGTTCGGCGTCCTGCTCGCCCACCGTCAGCCCCTCGCGGGCCGAGGCGGTGTGGCCGTAGCCGATCACCCAGCGGCCGTCCTCGCGCTGCACGGCGCGCGACCGGAAGCTCTCGAAGCTCTTGATGAGCACCATCCCCGCGCGGGAGACCTTCAGACGGGGCCTGTTCGTGTCGAGCACAGGGGTTTGTTCCAGATCGGGACGGACGCTTCCGCTTGCGGGAACAGCCCGCAAGAGCCGCGCCGCGCGCTGTCGTCACATCAGGACGATGGTCGCCAGGCCCAGGAAGATCAGGAAACCAAAGAAATCCGTCGTCGCTGTGACGAAGACGGCGGAAGACACCGCCGGGTCGAATTTGAATTTCGACAGGGTCAGCGGCGTCAGCACCCCCACGGTCGCCGCCACCAGCAGGTTCAGCACCATCGCCGCCGCGATCACCAGGCCGATCCGCCAGTCCTCGTCCCGGAACCAGAAGGCCGTCGCCAGACCGATCAGCGGAGCCAGCACCAGGCCGTTGGCGAAGCCGACGATCAGTTCGCGCCAGAAGGTGCGCGGGGCGTTGGAGCTGTTCAGCTCGCGGGTGGCCAGGGCGCGCACGGTCACCGTCAGGGCCTGGGTCCCGGCGTTGCCGCCGATGGCCGAGACGATGGGCATCAGGATGGCCAGGGCCACGATGTGCTGGATGGTGCCCTCGAACCAGCCGATGACGCTGGCGCCCAGGGTGGCGGTGGCCAGGTTGATGGCCAGCCAGGGCACGCGGCTGCGCACGATCTCGGGCACGGACGAGCCGCGGTCCTCGTCGGCCACGCCGGCCAGGCGCAGGATGTCCTCGCGGTTCTCTTCCTGAATGATGTTGACGATGTCATCGACGGTGATCTGGCCCACCAGACGCCCCGCGACATCGATCACCGGGGCCGAGATCAGGTGGTATTTCTCGAAGATGTAGGCGACTTCTTCCTGGTCCTGATCGACGGTGATCTCGTTGATCGGCCCCATGATCTCGGTCAGCGTCATGGCGCGCGGGCTGCGCAGCAGCTGGCTGACCGGGACGCCGCCGACGGGGCGGTTCAGCGGATCGACCACATAGATGTCGAAGAACAGCTCGGGCAGCTCCTCGCCCTGCTTGCGGATGTGGTCGATGGTGTCGCCGACGTTCCAGAACTGGGGCGCGGCCATCACCTCGCGCTGCATCAGGCGGCCGGCGGAGTCCTCGGCGTAGCCCAGCGAGCTTTCGATCGCGGCGCGATCGACCTCGGGCATGGCCGCCAGCACCTTCTCGCGCTGGTCGTCCTCCAGATCCTCGACCACCGCGGCGGCGTCGTCGGAGTCCAGTTCCTGCAGCGCCTCCGCCAGGGTCAGGTGCGGAACGCGTTCCAGCACCTCCTCGCGGATGCCGTCGTCCAGTTCGGGCAGGGTGTCGGCCAGCAGTTCGGGCGGTAGCCAGACGACCACCATGGCCCGGTGCTGTTCGGTCAGGAAGCCCATCAGGTCGGCCACGTCGGCCGGGTGCAGGTCTTCCAGCAGCGAGCGCAGCTTCAGGCCGTCGCCGTCGTCGGCGGCGTCGACCACCTTCTCGACGAAGCCCGGCGTCAGGACATAGTCCTCATCCAGGGCGATGTGTTCGATGTCGTCTTCGACGGGCGGCAGGGGGGCGGTTGCGGTGGTGCTCACGCGGCGGCCTCCCTTCGATCTGTCAGATCAGCATCTAGCCGATGATTCGCCCTTGGGGGCGGCTCAAAACCATCCCCGTCCGAAGTGGCGGCCGGTCCCTTGGTAGAGGGACATGTGGCCAAAAATCGATGGTGCGGTCGAGAAGACTCGAACTTCCACGGGTTGCCCCACAGCGACCTCAACGCTGCGCGTCTACCAATTCCGCCACGACCGCTCGCATCGGAGGGCGGCTGATAGCGGAGAGAATAGGGAAAGGGAAGGGGGCGCCGGAAGGCGCAGGAATTAGGGGGCGGGAAATAGGGCGTGGGGGCCGGTTCGGGCCTATACTGCGACGCCCTGATCAGGCCGCGCCGGCCATGAAGTCGTAGACGTCGGCGGCTCGCGTCACCGTTATCGCGATCCGATCCTCGCGGATCTCGATCTCGCCGCGTGCGACCGGGTGGTTGTTGGCCAGGATCCAGACCTCGTCGTGCTCCGACGCATCAAGCGGAATCACCGCCCCGCGACCCATGCGAAGCAGTTGGCTCATGGGCAGCACGGAGCGCCCCAGGACGACCGAGATCTCGACATCGACGGCTTCGATCTGGCTCACGGGGGACTCTGATACTGGAAGTGACAGGGCGGAGTGGTCTTGCATGGGGCTCCCGATCCCCACATTGGGGGCGACATGCTTTCCCAGTCCTTAAGCGAAACCGTATCAAAGCTGGCCCGGACCGACGGTCGGGCCGTCGAATGGGCGCGTTCGGACGGCTACGTCGACTATCCCGCCGCCGTCGAGGCCATGGAGGCCCGCGCCGCCGCCATCGCGGCGGGCGAGGCGCCCGAGCTGATCTGGCTGCTGGAGCATCCGCCGCTCTACACGGCGGGCGTCTCGTCCAGGGACGGCGACCTGCTCGACGCCGGGCGCTTCCCGGTCCACCGCAGCGGGCGGGGCGGGCAGTTCACCTACCACGGCCCCGGCCAGCGGGTGGCCTATGTGATGCTGGACCTGAACGCGCGCGGCAAGGACGTCCGCGCCTTCGTCCGCGGCCTGGAGCAGTGGATCATCGGCGCCTTGGGCGAGTTCAACGTCGCCGCCGACGTGCGCGAGGGCCGCGTCGGCGTCTGGGTCGAGCGCAGGGGTCCCGGCTGGTCGCGCGAGGACAAGATCGCCGCCATCGGCGTCAAGGTCCGCAAATGGGTCAGCTTCCATGGCGTCAGCCTGAACGTGGAGCCCGACCTGGACCATTTCGGCGGCATCGTGCCGTGCGGAATCCAGGAGCACGGGGTCACCAGCCTGGTCGACCTGGGCGTCCCGGCCACGATGGACGAGGCCGACGAGACCCTTCGGGTGAGCTTCCGGCGGGTGTTCGGAGAGGTCCAGCCGGGGCGGGCTCCTGTCTGAGCGGAACCCGGGCGCGGCCGGTCACCGGCCGAGACGGCTGTGCCTTGCACCAGACTGGATCGTGGCTGGTTCAGCGGCCGGCGCCGGCGCGGGTTTCAGCGTCACGCCCTTGAGCCAGAGCTTGAGCGCCTCCCAGTGGATGGCGGCGACCACCTTCAAGGTCAAAAGGGGGATAGCCATGGCGGCGGACAACAGGGCGCCGTCCGTCAGGGGGCGCCGCTTGCCGGACATCGCGGCCGTGATCATCAGTCCCTGCGCGTCGAACCCGCCGATGGTCAGCTGCAGCCGCTCGTCCGGAACGCGGCCCCTGAACTCGTAGTCCATCTCCATGCCCAGGAAGGGCGAGACATGCAGCGCCTTCGCCGCGCACTGCGAAATCCGGCCGGCGGCCTGATCGGCGGCGGGAACGGGGATCAGATAGGCGTGGCGGACGCCGAACGTGCTGGTGACCTCATAGATCATCGCGGCCAGCCGACCGTCGGGGTGATGGCAGTAGAACAGGCTGATCGGGTTGAAGACGTAGCCGAGCACGCGCGGCATGGTCAGAAGCCGGATCGGGCCGCCGCCGGTGTCTATCCCCGCGCGGGCCAGCAGCGCTTCGACCTGGACCCGAAGGGCCGTGTTCGAGCCGTCGCCATGGTCGCGGTCATGAAAGGACAGGAGATTGAACCGGTTGCGCGAGAACAGCGCCATGCGCTGGTCCAGCCGATCGATCTCCGACAGGTCGAGCAGCAGCCAGAACACGCGGTACGCCAGCCTGTGCGCCCTCGGTCGGAGGCGCTGATGCGCGACCTCTCCGCGGTAGAGGGCGGAGGCCTCGCTCATGCGGCGTTCTCGAAGGCGACGGAGGGGGCCGGGGTCAGATGGATGCGGCCGCTCTCGTTCGGGACGGTCCATGGCCGGCGGACGCCGCCCAACTGCTCCGCGACCGCGAGGCCGGACTGCAGGCCGTCTTCATGGAAGCCGGCCCCGAAATGCGCGCCGCAGAACCAGACCCCGCCCTGGCCCTGCAGGCTCCACAGCGACTTCTGCGCGCGAACGGCGGCCGGGTCGAAGATGGGATGCTCGAACACCTCGGTGCGGAGCAGGGTGTCGGGGCGGGGCGGTCGCGGCGGGTTGAGGGTGACGAACAGGTCCCGCCCCGGCAGTCCCTGCAGCCGGTTCATCCAGTAGGTGACGCAAAGTCCGCCATCGACGCCGATGTAGTTCCACGCGGCCCAGGCGCGTCGGCGGCGGGGCATCAGGCTGGCGTCGGAATGCAGGACGGTGAGGTTGCGGCTGTAGCGGAACGCGCCGAGCAGGGCGCGCTCGTCCTCGGTCGGCTGGTCCAGCAGCGCCAGGGCCTGATCGGCGTGCGTTCCGATCACGACGTGGTCGAACCGGGCGACGCCGCCATGAATGTCGCGCACCTCGACGCCCTGCTCCAGCCGCCGGACATGGGTCGCTTGCCGGCCCAGCCGCACGCCTTCGCCGAGCGCGCGCGCCATGGCCGCGACATACGCCCGGCTGCCCCCCCACACCGTTCGCCAGACGGGCCGGCCGACAAGCTTCAGCAGGCCGTGGTTCTGGCAGAACCGCAGGAAGGACTCCGCCGGATAGTCCATCAGCGTGTGCGCCGGGGAGGACCAGATCGCCGCCGCCATCGGCAGAAGGTGATCGTCGCGGAAGGCCTCGCTGAACCCCTCTCGCTTCAGATAGTCGCCCAGGGTCAGGTCGGAGCCGTTCAGCGCCTCGATCTGCGCCGGGGCGTCGCGATAGAAGCGCATGACTTCGCCCAGCATCGTCCAGAACCGCGGGCGGAATGCGTTGCGCCGCTGTGCGAACAGGGCCGGGGCGGCGTACTCGAAACGGCCCTGGTCCAGCGACACGGCGAAGGACATGTCGGTCGGCCGGCTCTGCACGCCCAGATGATCGAACAGGGCGATCAGGTTGGGGTAGGTCGCCTCGTTGAAGACGATGAAACCCATGTCGACCGGAACCGGAGCATCGCTTGCCCCGTCCACCTCGACGGTATGCGAATGCCCGCCCAGGCGATCCTCGCGCTCGTAGACCACCACCTCATGCCGCCGGGACAGGAGCCATGCGCACGACAGGGCCGAAACGCCGGAGCCGATGACCGCGATGCGGAGCCGGCGATCAGGGTCGAGGGACGCGGGGTTATGTGACATGCAGACTCCGACGGGGAAATCGGCTTCGATACGTCGAGGCCTCGCCATCGGATGTCGTGATCCAGTTCGACCGGTGCGGCGTATCAGGACCCATGTATGGACACGCGGCCGAACTGCAGGCGGAACGGAGCTTGGTGAGAGCGCGGACGGATGAGCATGCCCGACTGATCCAGGCCGTCGCCGCCGATCGCGACCGCGAGGCCTTCTCGCGGCTGTTCGAGTACTTCGCGCCGCGGCTGAAGGCCTACCTGATGCGCTCCGGCGCGCCCGCCGGCGCCGCGGAGGACTTCGCCCAGGACGCCATGCTGACGGTCTGGCGAAAGGCCGATCTGTTCGATCCGTCCCGCGCCGGCGCGGCGACCTGGATCTTCACCATCGCGCGCAATCGCCGCCTCGACGTTCTGCGCCGCGAAGGCCGTGAGGCGGGGCTGCCCGAGTTCGATCTGCGGCCCGATGAACCCCAACGCCCGGACGACCTGTTGACCGAGGCCGACGAGGCCGCGCGGTTGAACCAGGCGATGCGCCGGCTGTCACCCGACGAGATCGCCGTGCTGCGTCTCGCCTTCTTCAAGGGTGACGCCCACTCCGAAATCTCTCACGCCCTGAACCTTCCCCTGGGCACCGTCAAATCACGCATCCGCAAGGCCATGATCAAGTTGAGACTGATACTCGAGCCCGTCAGGGGGCAGGAATGAACGCGTTGCGTCATACCGTTTCCGATGAGCGTCTTCTCGCCTACGCCGCCGGCGGCCTGAGCCCGCCGGAAGCCGTGGTCGTGGCCGCGCATCTGTCGTTCCGCTCTGAAACCGCCGCGTTCGCACGCCGGCTGCAGGCGGTGGGGGGGCGGTTCCTGGATGACATGGAGCCGGAGCCGATGAGCGGCAGCGCCCTCGCCGCGGTGCTGGCGCGCACAGAGGTCGATGCGGGCGCGGCCCTGGCCCCGCCGCCGCTGAACGACATGCCCCAACTGCCCGAACCCTTGCGCAGGCTGCCCCTCGGTCCCTGCCGATGGATGGGCCCGGGGGTGAGGGTGCGTGACGTGCACGGGCCGCGGGCGGGGAATTGCCGGGTCATCCTGCTGGAAATCCAGCCGGGCCGCGCCACGCCCAAACACACCCATGGCGGGGTGGAGCTGACCTGCGTGCTGGCCGGCGCCTACGCGACCGAGACCGAGCGGTTCGACGTCGGCGATCTCGAGGAGGCCGACAGCCAGACCGTGCACCAGCCGCGGGTCGTTTCGAACGAGCCGTGCCTGTGCGTCGCCGCGCTGGACGGCCAGATCCTGCTCGACGGCTGGCTCGGAAAGCTGCTGCAGCCGTTCGTGCGGCTGTAGGCGGGCATCCGTTCGCGGCCCTGGGGCGTAGGTCAGGAGACTATCGGAGGTCTGATGCCGATCCTTCTTGCCTGCGCCGCGTCGATCGCCTCCCTGTCGGTCGCCTGGCTGATCGTGCGTCGGACCGGAGACGGCGGCTGGACCGATGTGATCTGGGCGCTTTCGGTCGGACTGATCGGCGGCGCGGTCGCGTTATGGCCCGCGCCCGACGCGGATCCGGCACGGCAGGGGCTGGTCGCGCTGCTGATCGGCTTCTGGGCGTTGAGGCTCGGCGGCTATCTGGCGGTGCGGACCGCGGGCGCCTCGGCCCCGGATCCTCGCTACGAGGACTTCAAGAAGGGTTGGGGCGGCTGGGGGCTCAAGGCCTGGGGCTTCCTGATGATCCAGGCGGCGACGGTCGTGGTGCTGGCGGTCTCCATCCGGGCGGCGGCGACGCGACCGGACCCCGGGCTCGACTGGCGGGACGGGCTGGCGGGGTGTGTCGTCCTCGTCGCCGTCGCGGGCGAGGCCCTCGCCGACCGTCAGATGGCTGTGTTCCGCCGGGAGTCCTCCAACAGGGGCAAGGTCGCCGACACCGGCCTGTGGGGCTGGTCCCGGCACCCGAACTATTTCTTCGAGTGGACGGTCTGGCTGGCCTGGCCGGTCATGGCGTTCGACCCCGGCCATCCCGCGAGCTGGCTGACGCTGCCGGCGGCCATCCTGATGTGGTGGCTGCTCAATCACGTCAGCGGCGTGCCCATGCTGGAGGCCCAGATGCTGAAGACGCGTCCCGAGGCCTACCGCGCCTACCAGGCCCGCGTCTCCCGGTTCCTGCCCCTGCCTCCGCGATCGCGATGAACCCGGCGCCGGAGGCGCAGGGTCACTCCGCCGGAGCCGGGGCGGGCCTGCCGCCGCCCGCCAGGGCCGATTGACCCAGGATGACGATCGACAGGGCGGTGGTGGCGGCGGCGATCGTCACCCAGAAGCCGGCGCGGGCCCCATACAGGTCCACGATCGAGCCCGAGACGAAGGCGCCCAGGGCCATGCCGATGCCGATGCCGGTCATCACCCAGGTCACGCCTTCGGTCAGGACTTCTGCCGGGACGCGGCGCTCGATCAGTCCGAAGGCCGTGATGAAGGTCGGCGAGATGGCGACCCCGCTGAGGAAGATGGTCGCGGCCAGCAGCCAGACGCTGTCGGCCAGCAGCAGCGGCACGGACGTCAGCAGCAGCACCCCCAGGGCCGCCAGCAGTTGGCGGTGCAGCGGAGCCTTCAGGTTCAGCGCCCCGATGATCAGGCCGACGGCGAACGACCCCAGGGCGTAGACGCCGATCACCAGGCTGGCGGCGCCGGGCTGGTTCAGCTCGCGGGTCAGGGCGACGGTGCTGACCTCGGCGGTGGCGAAGATGGCGCCGACGAAGATCAGGGCCAGGGTGATGATCTGAACCGGCCGCCGCGTGATGGCCGAGCGGTGCGCGACGCCCTCCGATCCCCGGACCGGCGGTTCGGTGCCGCGCTGGACCACGAAGGCGGTCATGCCCAGGGCCAGGGCCAGCGTCGAGGCGACCAGTCCCGCCTCGGGGAACAGGGCGACCGACAGGCCGACAGAGAGCGAGGCCCCGGCGATGTAGACCAGTTCGTCGGCGGCGGATTCGAAGGCGAAGGCCGTGTTCAGCTCGGGCCGGTCGCGGAACAGCTCCGTCCAGCGGGCCCGGACCATGGCCGGAATGCTGGGCATGGCGGCGGCCAGGAAGGCGAAGACGAACAGGGTCCAGACCGGCCAGCGCTGGTGCGTCGCCAGGATCAGCCCGATGAAGGCGAGGACCGCGACCGCGGCCGTGGGGATCAGCAGCCGGCTCTGTCCGAAGCGATCGACCAGGCGCGAGATCTGCGGCGCGGCCAGGGCGTTGGTCAGGGTGAAGACGGCGGCGACCGCCCCGGCCAGCCAATAGGCGCCGTGAGTCTGGGCCAGCATGGTGACGATGCCGATGGGCGCCATGGCGATGGGCAGGCGGGCGACGAAACCCGCCGAGGCGAAGCCCGCCGCCCCGGGCGCGCTGAAGATGACTCGGTAGGGATTGGCCATTGGGGAACCGCTTCGATGTGATTACATACGTCTCGTATGTGAGCGAAGTGGTTACATACGCACCGTATGTCAACGCAATGGAGAAGACTTTTGTCGGCAGGCTCCGTGATCAAGCCGAAACCCCGGGCCGAACGGCTCGCGGCGACCCGCGCGACCCTCATCGCCGCGGCGCGCCGAGCCTTTGGCGAGAAGGGCTACGCCGAGGCGTCGATGGACGATTTCACGGCCGAAGCCGGGCTCACCCGCGGCGCGCTCTACCACCACTTCGGCGACAAGAAGGGTCTGCTGATGGCGGTGATCCTTCAGATCGATTCCGAAATGGCGACGCGCCTGAACGCGATCTCCGCCGCCGCGCCGGACCGCTGGCAGGGCTTCGTCGACGAGAACGTGGGCTACATCGAGATGGCGCTGGAGCCCGAGATCCAGCGCATCGTCCTGCGCGACGGCCCAGCGGTGCTCGGCGACCCGTCCCAGTGGCCCAACAACGACGGCTGCATCGCCGCCATCAGCGCCAGCGTGCAGCGGCTGAAGCGCGAGGGTCTGATCAGGGACGTCGACGCCGAGGCCGCCGCCCGACTGATCTGCGGGGCCTCGACCTATGCGGCCCAGTGGATCGCCAACGCCGAAGATCCGGCGGCCACCGCCAGGCGGGCCATTCCGGCGTTCCAGGCCCTGATGGAAGGCCTGCTGCGCGGGGCGTAGGGGCGCCGTCGGGATCAACGGAGCCGTTGCGGCTCAGCGACCAAACGTTAGCATGGGCGACGACGAGCGAACGGAGGCGGGGGCTATGCCGAAAGCGAAGAAGAAGCTGCTCCCCAAGGACTTCGACGCCCTTCTCAAGGCGGGCGACATCGCCGCGCTCAAGGCCGTCTTCGAGACCTGCGAACTCGATGCGCGCGGCGGATACGGCAAGCAGACGGCCCTGGCGTTCGGGGACTGTCCGGATGAGCTGGCGCGCTGGCTTGTCGGTCAGGGGGCCGATATAGAGGCGCGCGACGCCTACGGCCGCACGCCGCTGCACGAGCGCGCCGGAAGCTGGCAGGGCGGGGGGGAGATCCTGCTCGATCTCGGCGCCGACATCCAGGCGACGGACGGGCAGGGGAATACTCCCCTGCACGGCGCGGCGATGTCGGCCCGGCTGGAGGCGGTGCGCGTTCTACTGGCCCGGGGCGCCCGGGCCGATGCGGTCAACCTCGCCGGGCAGACGCCGCTGGCCGCCGGGCTACAGCAGTGCAGCAACATCCATATCGAGCCGATGGCCGGCATCGCCGCCCTGCTGCTGGCGGCGACCCCGCCCAGGACGCCGGGACTGTTCGACCGGCTGCGGCGCGCGGTATCGGGCGGCGGCGACTCGGGGCCGGTCACCCCCCAGATGCAGGCCGCCGTGCAGCGGATCGGCGAAAATTTCGAGTTCCACCGCGCAGGCTTCAATCCCGAGTTTCTGGAGGCGACCAGCGATGGCCTGCATCGTCTGTACGCATTGTTGGATGTCCCGCCTGTCCCGCGCCGGCTGATGCATGACGGTCTCGCGCCGATCACGGTCCGGGGAGGACGCTGGCAGGATCAACAGCAGGAACTGTGGGGTCTGCTGGTCCCCTCCAAGGGGCCCGCCGCGACGGTGCAGGGCGAGGTCATCCGCATCGCCGGACGGATCGCCGACGAGGTTGACCGCAACGGCGGCGCCAACTGGGACGCCGACTACCGCCGCATGGGCCAGGCCTTCCTGGCGCACCTCGCCTCGGGCGCGCCCCTGTCTGACGCCGAACAGGATCGGGCGGCCCGGCTTGTCCCGGAGGTGCGCACCCGCGAGGGCGCGGGCGGCGAGCTTTGCGAACTGGCGGTCCAGTGGGTCCGGCTGAACCCCACGCCGGCGCCCTTGAGCCCGCCGGACTACGCGCGATGAACGATCCCGTGCCCGGCTATCTAACGCCCGCCTTTGTCGTGCTGGGATTTTCGGCGGTGGTCCTGGCGGGTTTCGGCGGGATGTTCTCGGGACAGAAGATCCAGGCCCTGTTCGGCGCGGGCGTCGGCTTCTGCCTGCTGATGCTCGTCGTGCTCTCGATCATGCTGTTCGATCGGGTGTCTCTGTGGACGCAAAGCCATATCACCACCGGCTTCGGCGTCCTGGCGGGCGTCTGCTACCATCTGCTCGTCGTCGCGGACGGCGCGTGGACAGGCCTGCTCGGCCACGCCGCGGTCGGCGGCGTGCTGTCGTTCCTGGTCTATTGGGCGCGCGATACGATGAGACCGTCCACCTGACGGGCGGCTGAACCCCGCCGGCCGGCCGCCGCTTCCGATCTATAGTCGGCCACCCGCGATCATGCCGGGACGACGGATAGGGCGCCGCCCTCACCGTTCACCGACAGGCGGCGCCGTTGGCCGATGCGGTGTTGCGGGGCCGCGGACCGGCTGGTCGAAAGGCCGCCTGTTTCGTCGGGGTCTTCCATGCGTCCAACCACCCGCTTCACCGCCACGGTCATGGCCTTCGCCCTGACCGGTCTCGCCTCGAACGCCATGGCCCAGACGCGGGCGCCGGATGTCGATCTGGACGCCGTGTTCGGCGACATCTCCACGACCGGCCCGGGGTGCGCCGCGGGCCTGGCGCGGCCGGGACAGCCGGTCCTGCGCGGCGCCCGGGGCATGGCCGATCTGGAGCATCCCGATCCGCTGACGCCGGCCACGATCTTCGAAAGCGGCTCGGTGGCCAAGCAGTTCACCGCCGCCGCCTTGCTGCTGCTGGTTCAGGACGGCAAGCTGGGGCTGGACGACGACATCCGCCTGTATCTGCCCGAGATGCCGGACTACGGGACGCCGATCACCCTCCGGCATCTGCTCACCCACACCAGCGGCCTGCGCGAGCAGTGGAGCCTGCTGGCCCTGACCGGCAACCCGCCCGGAACCCAGGTCCACAGCCAGGCCGTCATCCTGGATCTCGCCTCCCGCCAGAAAGGGCTGAATTTCGCGCCGGGCGCCGAGTTCCTCTACACCAACACCAACTACAGCCTGGCCGCGATCATCGTCGCGCGGGTCAGCGGCCAGAGCCTGCAGGCCTTCACCGACCAGCGCCTGTTCAAGCCCCTGGGCATGGGCCAGACCCGCTGGCGCGAGGACTTCCGCACCGTGGTCCCGGGCCGCGCCACCGCCTATGCGCCGGTGGAGGACGGCTTCATCGCCAGCATGCCGTTCACCAATGTCATCGGAAACGGCGGCCTGCTCACCACCCTGGAAGACCTGCTGCGCTGGAACGCCTTCCTGGACCGGCCCGCCGGCCTGCCGGGCGGGGCGCAGCTGGTCGCCGCGCTGGCGACGCCGGGACGCCTGAACGACGGAACCGCCACGCCCTACGGCCTGGGGCTCGAGCTCGACCGGGCGCACGGCCTGCCGCGCGTGGGGCACAGCGGCTCGACCGGCGGATACAAGACCTGGACGGCCCGCTATCCCGACGCCGGCCTGTCCGTCGCCGTGCTGTGCAACAACGGCGGGATCAATCCCGTCGCGGTGGGCGAGGCGCTGGCTGATCAGGCCCTGGCCGCCGCTGGCCGTTCGATCGACGACCCCGTCGCTCCCGCACCGGCGGCGACCGTATCGGCCGCGTCGGCCGATCTGGCGTCCTATCAGGGCCTGTTCCGGAACCCCGTCACCGGCGAACTGCTGCGGACGGCGCTGCTGGACGGGCGGCTGACGCTCACGCAGGGACGCTCCCAGGACCTGACCCCGGTCGGCGGCGAGCGGTTCAGGCGGGCCGACGGCGACGGCGTCCGCTTCGTCCGCAACGGGCAGGGGCCGACGGAGCTGATCCTGAGCCGTGATGCGAAGGAGACCCGCTACCCCGCGGTCCCGCCGCCCCTCGCGGAGCTCGGCGCCTATGTCGGGACCTATTACAGCGTTGAGCTGGACGCCCGGATCGTGGTGGTCCGCCAGGGCGAGGCGCTGGTGATCCGGCAGGCCTTCGGGGTCGAGTGGCCGCTGACGCCGCGCTTCGCCGACGGGTTCTCGACCCCCTTGCGCGGCGTCACCACCTTCGTGTTCACGCGCGCGGCGGACGGGCAGGTGGACGGTCTTCGGGCTTGGGCCGGCGGCGCGCGCGACATCGCCTTCGTCCGCCAGTAGGTCAGGCGCGGCTTTTCATCAGGGCACGGCTACGCTTCCGGGACACGGTGGGCGCAGATTCAGGGGATGGCCTGCGATATCGGGTGGCCCCCCGGGTCCGCAGGCCCTATCTGGAGACCATGACCGACGCAGACCGTATTGAAGCCCTTCTGGACATCGTGGACGACAGCCGAACCGAACAGCCCGCCGTGAGCGAGCAGCTGGCTGTGCTCGGACTGGTCGAGCGGCGCGGCAAGGCCCGCTTCTGGCCGACCAATGCGGGCTGGAACCTGATGAGCAGCCTGGGCCGCCCCTTCGACGTCGCATCGAGCGCTCGCCGGGCCTGAACAGCCCTCAGGCGCCGCCCAGCGCCTCGATCAGCACGCCCATGTTCTTGATGTACTCGCCGGTTGAGATCCCCATCACCGGATAGTCCGTGATGTAGGGCGAGGTGTCGGACGCATCCCCCACGCGCGTGATGCGGAACTCGCCCGGCGCCACCTCGGGCCAGCCGTCGCCGATGTAGGGATTGCTCACCGCCTTCAGCGGCGTCGGCCAGTAGCCGCGGGCGTTCAGCCCCGCCACCAGTCCCGCGACCACGGCGGGTTCGGCCGGCGGGCGGCGCCCGTCGCTGGTCATGTCCGAGACCGAGATGTCCTGCAGGGTGAAGTAACGGGGCAGGGCCACCGATCCCCGCGGCGCCAGCAGGGGCGAGCCCTCCGACGCCTGTTCCGGCGTCATCGCCATGAGCCGCGCGTACTCGGCCCGCATCCGCTCGACATTGACCGCCCGGAACGAGCTGTAGTGGATCACTGTGTCGTTGGGATCGCCATCGACATAGTAGGCGCCGTTGACGACGTTCGAGCCCCGGCGATGCACGTACAGCGGCTTGTTGGTCCCCGGCTCGATGAAGGTCGGATGCGTCCGCCCGTCGCGCTGCAGCCGCTGCGGCAGGCGCACGCTGTCCAGCCAGTCCAGCGCCTCGGATACGCGGGCCAGGTATTTCCGGTCGCCGGTCAGGCGGTAGAAGCTGAACAGCTGCTCGATGTTCGCCGCCGTCGTGTGGGTGGCGTAGGCCTCGGGCTCATAGGTCCGGGCGGCGGCGGGCTTCAGCGTGTCGGCGTGGTGCTGCAGCCCCCATCCGGCCTGGGGCGCCGGCTGCTGGCAGGCCAGGAAACAGTCCATGGCGCGCCGGATCGGATCGTCCAGGCGCCCACCTCCTTCTCTGGCATTGAGCGTCTGGCGGCAGAAGATCAGGAATTTGATGTTCTCGCCCGCCACGTCGTCGTTGAAGGTGATGTAGCCGGTGTAGTCGGGCCGCCCGTGCAGCCCCGCCCCGTCGGTGCGCGGATAGCGCTGGGGCCAGCCGCCGTTCGCATACTGGCTGTCCAGGACGAAGCGGATCGCCTTGTCCAGCGGCGCCTGCCACTCGCGCTCGCGCTTCTCCAGATACAGCCGCAGCAGGAACTGCGACGCCTCCGAGGTCCCCGCGTCGTCGAAGGTGGCGTTGCCGTAGTCGTGGTGGAATTCCTCCATCCGCCAGGCGTTCTTGCCGTAGGTCTCGTACCAGCGGCGCAGACTCTCCGGCCCGGCGGTGTCGATGACGTAGTTCCAGCCGCCCGACGGATGCTGGCCCCGCACCAGGGCCCGAGCCGCGCCGACGGCGGCCTCGTAGAACTGTTCGTCCCCGGTGGCGTGATAGGCGTCCAGGAACAGGTGGCCCATGGTGCCGGTCCCCGGCGGCTGCACCCAGATCATCGTCGGCGACGCCTCCAGCTCGCCCCAGCGGCGCGAGAAGTCGGGCAGGGCGGACCAGACATAGCCCCCGCCCACCGAGGCCTCCTCGGTCATGAACCGCGTGGCGCG
>NZ_JAHFPF010000216.1 GCF_023259385.1 Brevundimonas sp.
AACGCCGAGGGCCGCGAGCGCCTGATCGCCGCCTTCGACGTGATCAACGACAACTTCAAGGCCCTGTTCGAGGCCCTGTTCGGCGGCGGTCAGGCCGAGCTGAAACTGGTCGAGAGCGACGATCCGCTGGAAGCAGGGCTGGAGATCTTCGCCTGCCCGCCCGGCAAGCGTCTGGCGGTCATGAGCCTGATGTCCGGCGGCGAGCAGGCCCTGACGGCGGCGGCCCTCATCTTCGCCGTCTTCCTGGCCAACCCGGCCCCCGTCTGCGTGCTGGACGAGGTCGACGCCCCGCTGGATGACGCCAACGTCGACCGCTTCTGCCGGATGCTGAACGAGATGCGCAACCGCACCGACACCCGCTTCATCGTCATCACCCACAACCCGGTGACCATGAGCCGCATGGACCGCCTCTATGGCGTGACCATGCCCGAGCGCGGCGTGTCGCAACTGGTCAGCGTGGACCTGACGCAGGCGGAAACGCTGGTGGCTTAGGCAACCGAGTTCCTCCCCCTGTCGCTACGCTCGGGGGAGAAGCTACCGCTGCCCCAGCACTTCCGTCCTGACGAACCATCCGAAGATCGCCGGCCCCTCGACCACATAGCGGCGGAACATCCGCTTTGGCTGGCTCAGCAGCCGGTGCAGCCATTCCAGCGACAACTGCTGGAACACCTTGGGCGCCCGCTGCTGCCTCCCGGTCAGGAAGTCCACCGACGCTCCCACGCACAGGGTCACGCCGAACGGGCGGCCGGCGGCGCGCAGGGCGTGGGCGAACCGCTCCTGCTTGGGAAAGGAGACGCAGGCCAGCAATACATCCCACTCGGCCGCGCAGGCCGTCTTCACCGCCGCATCCCATTCGGGCGTGCCTGGCGTCAGCATCGGTGCCGCGACGAAGGTGAAGCGACGGCGCGGGTACAGGGCCGCCAGATCATCGAACGCCGCGCGGTCGGGACCGAACACGCCGAAGGTCAGGTCGTCGTCCGAGGCCAGCAGGTCCGCCGTCATGTCCGAGCCCGGATAGACCG
Organism: Brevundimonas sp.; assembly: GCF_023259385.1. Taxonomy (GTDB): domain Bacteria; phylum Pseudomonadota; class Alphaproteobacteria; order Caulobacterales; family Caulobacteraceae; genus Brevundimonas. The sequence goes on from NZ_JAHFPF010000216.1 coordinate 1,023, forward strand.
ACAGCCGCTTGCCCCGCAGCCGCGCCAGATGGGCCAGGATCCGGCTGTCGCAGGTCATCAGGGTCGCGCCCCGATAGACCTCGGCGTCCACCCGTCCATCCATCAGCTTGATCACGTGGTCGACGTTGGGCGTGACGACATAGCCGTAGGGCGCGCGCGCCAGGGCGGCGACCTGCCCCAGCAGTGCGGCCCGGTCCCCGTCGGCGAAATCCAGCGTCATGAAGCGCGTCATGCCCGCCTTGTACTCGCGGCGCGGTCAACGTCCGGTTACGATGGCGAGATGAAACATCTCCTGCTGAAGGCCGCCCTGACCGCCGTCCTCCTCGCGGCCTCGGCCCTGCCCGGCCAGGCCCGGGACGGCGACGAGGGCGAGCACCGCTTCGTCCTGATCAGCGTCGGCCGGTTCGCCGTGCTGGCCGACATGGTCTCGCTGGAGCGCGACGGCGAGGCGGTGCGCCTGCGGGCTTTCCAGGTGACGGAGGAGGATTTCCACGTCGGCGACCAGGCCTATTGGGGCGGCTGGTCGTGGTGGCGGTTCGACTGCGCCGCCCGCACGGCGGACCGGCTGGACTTCGCCGCGGTGAAGGCCGGCGGCGCGGAAGGCCCCGCGACGCCCGACCCCGCCCCGGCCTATGACGCCGTACCCGGCGGCGATGCGGCCGAACTTCTGGCCGCCGCCTGCGACCCGGACTCGGTCGGCCCATACGGCGTCAGGACGCTGGAAGACGCGGTCAGCGTCGGGCGGGAGGCTTTGGCTCAATAATTTCCGCTCATCCCGGCGAAAGCCGGGACCCAGTCCTGTCCAGCTTGGCGCGAGCGTTTCCGGGGGTTAGGAGCCATCCGCCATAATCACATCACCCAAATCACTGGGTCCCGGCTTTCGCCGGGATGAGCGGATTTATGAGATCCGATCTTCACCCAGCCCCGCGTTCAGCTGCCGCTGCTTCGGCAGGGCCTCCGGGCACTGGTCGCGCATGAAGGCCAGCATCTTCTCACGGATCTCGCAACGCAGATCGAAGGTGGTCGGCGCGTTGCGGGCGCTGGCCAGGCAGCGGATCTGGGCGACCCGGTCGGTGACGTCGGTGACCTGCAGATTGACCACGTCGCCGTCCCAGTAAGCGCTGGCCCGGCAGATGCGCTCCAGCTCGGCCCGCAGCCGGTCGATCGGCGCCTCATAGTCCACGTACAGGAAGGCCGAGCCGATCAGCCGGGCCGTCTCGCGCGTCCAGTTCTGGAACGGCTTGGAGATGAAATAGCTGAGCGGCAGGATCATCCGCCGCCAGTCCCACAGCTTGACCACCACATAGGTCGAGGTGATCTCCTCCACCTGCCCCCATTCGCCCTCGACGATCACGGCGTCGTCCAGCCGGATCGGCTGGGCCGTGGCGATCTGCACCCCCGCGATCATGTTGGTCAGCAGCGGCTGCAGCGCCAGGCCGGCGATGATGCCGACCACCCCCGCCGAGGCCAGCAGGCTCATGCCCCACTGCCGCACCGCGCCGATGGTCATCAGCGCCAGCCCCAGGGTGACGATGGCGATCAGCAGGGCCGCCACCCGCTGCAGGATGCGCGCCTGCGTCACATGCTTGCGGGCGATGAGGTTGTCTTCCTCGGCCATGTTGAAGCGGCGCAGATAGACCACCGCCCACATGTCGCTGGCCCCGATCAGCATCCAGCCCAGCGTCAGGATGAAGCCGAACCACAGGGTCTGGCGGATCACCAGCGACGGGCCGGGATCCAGCGGAGAGATGGTCACCGCCAGCGCCATGGCCGCGATCATCACCGCGATCCGCACCTTCAGCCGCGCCCGTCCAACGGCCCCCCGCCAGAACAGGCTGCGGTTCTTCACCGCCAGCTGCAGCAGCCAGAACACCAGCTGGTTCGCCGCCCAGCCGATGAAGACGCAGCTGACGACGATCACGCTGATCACCACCCATTCGGGCAGCCAGTAGAACTCCCGCCACAGACGGAAGACCTCGTGGGTCAGATCGGTGATGAAGGTCGGCATGGTGAAGCTGTAACGCGCGAAGCCGCCGATCAGAACCGTTCAGGTGATCGCGGCGGCTTCCACCATGTCCGCCAGGTCCGCCGTCGCGTCCGGCAGGGCGGCGGAGCGGGCCCCGGCGCTCATGGCCCTCAGGCGGGCGGGGTCGGACAGGATGGCGTCCAGCGCCGCCGTCATCGCCTCCACCGTCACCGCGTCCTCCAGCATCACCTCGGCCCCGCCGGCGTCGGCCAGGCTGGCGGCGTTGAAGCGCTGGTGGTCGTCCATGGCGATCTTCAGCGGGATCAACAGCGACGGCACGGCCGCCACCGCCAGCTCAGAACAGGTCGAGGCTCCGGCCCGGCCGATGACCAGGTGCGCCGCCGACAGGCGGGCGGCCATGTCGCGGAAGAAGGGGGCCACCTCGGCCTCGATCCCGGCCTCCAGATAAATCTGGCGCGCGGTCTCCAGCGTCTCGGGCCGCGACTGCTGCTGCACCTTCAGGCGGCGGCGCAAGGTCTCGGGCAGGGCCGCCAGCGCGCGTGGCGCGGTCTCGGACAGGATGCGCGCGCCCTGGCTGCCGCCGGTGACCAGCACATGGATGGGGGCCTCGCCCGCCGGGGCGACGAAGGGCCGGTCGAACAGGGCGCGGATGTCCGGCCGCACCGGATTGCCGATCAGGGTCACGCGCGCACCCACCGCCTGCGGGACCTTCTGCAGGTTGGGGAAGGACGAGGCGATGGACCCGACATAGGGCGACAGCCAGCGGTTGGTGCGGCCCAGCACCGCGTTCTGCTCATGCAGCAGGGTCGGGCGCTTCTGGCTCAGCGCCGCCAGCAGGGCGGGCGCCGACGGATAGCCGCCGAAGCCGACCACGACCGAGGCGTCCAGCCGGGTCAGGGCCGCGCGCGCCTGCATCACCCCCTTCAGGATCGCCACGCCGGCCTTGGCCAGGCCGATGGGTCCGCGCCCGGTGGCGGCGTCCAGCGCCAGCCGCTCCTCGGCGGGAAAGCCGTGGGCGTACTGCTCGCCGCGATGATCGGTGGCCAGCACGATGCGCCAGCCGCGCCCCGCCAGTTCGCGCGACAGGGCCTCGGCGGGGAACATGTGGCCGCCGGTGCCCCCGGCGGCGACGACACAGACTCTCACCGGCATTCAGACAAGCTGGTCATCAGCCCCACACGCAATCCGCTTCAGGCTCGGATGGCGGGCCTTAGGCTCAGTAAAAGAAACAGGTCACGCCCGGCTGGGCACAGTTGAACTTGTACCAGTCGGAGATCAACAGATCGTAGTCGATACCATTATAGCACCGGTGACGCGTGGTTTCCGTGAAGGCCGTCACCGTGCCCACCGTCGTGCGACGACCCGAGCAGAATTCGACGTAGGTCCCCGCCTGCTCCTGATGCGTCGCATCGGTATAGTAGTCGATGATGGTCATGTCGCGCGGCAGGGCCACGCTGGCGGTGGCCGCAAGGGCCGGAATCGCCGCCACGAGTCCGATGATGGAGAGCCTGTTCAGTCGCATTACATCCCCCAATGGTTGTGTCGAAAAACAGCCATGGATTCAGAACTCACTCAAGCCATTCGCGCTGGGTGAGTCCTAAGGCAGGATGCGGCGGCGGGCGCCGAGGGTGGTTCCGGGCTCATAGGCGCCGGGGCGGCGTCGGGTCAGGCTCAGGGCGAACCCCATGGTCAGACCCATGGCCAGCATGGACGAGCCGCCATAGCTGATGAAGGGCAGGGTCATGCCCTTGGTCGGGATCAGGTTCAGGTTCACCGCGATGTTGATGCAGGCCTGCAGCCCGATCAGCATGAACAGGCCGGCGGCCGCCACCTGCTCGAACGGGTCGTTCAGCTTCATGGCCAGCCGCATCCCGCGGATGACGATGAAGGCGTACAGGCCGATCATGGCCAGGCTCAGCACCAGGCCGAACTCCTCGGCGCCCACGGAATAGATGAAGTCGGTGTGCAGGTCGGGCACCGAGCGCTTCATCACGCCCTCGCCCACGCCCCGGCCGACCAGCCCGCCCGCCCGGATGGCCTCGGACGCGCGGTCGATCTGGTAGGTGGCTCCGGCGTCGTCCGAGCCGAAGCGGCTCAGGCGGTCGCGCATGTGGCTGAAGGTGAAGAACAGGCCCACGACGCCCGCGCCCCCGGCGGCGGCCAGCGCCATCACCCACTTCAGCGGCACCCCGGCCATGAAGAAGACGGCCATGAAGGTGGTGGTGATCAGCAGGGTCTGGCCGATGTCCGGCTGGATCAGCAGCAGGCCCACGGTCAGGGCCCAGGCCCCGAAAGCGATGCTGACGCCCGGCACCCCCTGCCCCTTCTGCGCCTCGGCGAACATCCAGGCGGCGAAGACGATCAGGCTGGGCTTGGCGAACTCGGACGGCTGCAGGCTGAACGGCCCCAGGTTGATCCAGCGCGCCGCGCCCTTCACCGTGTCGCCGATGAAGGGCAGCAGGGCCATGATGCAGATGGCCCCCAGCAGGACCAGCACCGCGATCCGCCGCACGCCGCGCGGCGACAGCAGGGACATGGTCAGCATCGCCCCCAGCCCCGCGCCCGCGAACACCATCATCCGCCACGAATAGTGGAACGGGTCCGAGATCGACTGGTCGGCCAGGATGGCGGCGGGCGACGAGGCGAAGCTCAACGCCACCCCCAGCCCCATCAAAGTCAGGGCCGCGGCCAGCAGGCCCCGGTCCACGGTCCAGAACCACTGCGCCAGCAGGCTCTGGTCGTTGCGCGAGAAGGCGGGATTATAGCCCTGCTGGCTCATGAGGCGCTCGCGGGGATCGCGCCGAGGGCGAGCACGGCGGCGCGGAACGCCTCTCCCCTCGCCTCAAAGTCGGGATACTGGTCGAAGCTGGCGGCGGCGGGGCTCAGCAGCACCACCTCCTCTCGACCGGTCGCGGCGGCGGCCTCATAGGCCTGCTGCACGGCGACGGCCATGTCGCCGCTGATCCGGTGCGGGGTCTCGCCCAGCCGCGCGGCGAACGGCCCGGCCGCCTCGCCGATCAGGAAGGCTTCGACCACGCGGGGGAACAGGTCCTCCAGATCGTCGATCCCACCGGCCTTGGCCCGCCCGCCCGCGATCCAGAAGCTGCGGTCGTAGGACATCAGC
>NZ_JAHFPF010000217.1 GCF_023259385.1 Brevundimonas sp.
CGAGGGCGCCGGCTGGCGGATCATCGACAACACCGCCGGCCGCGACGGATCGATCCTGGCCACCAGCATCGAGGTCCTCGAGTTCGGAGACCGCTCCACCCGCGACCTGACCCCGCCCGCAGCCCCCGCCGACTTCGGCGACAAGGACCAGGGCGCTCTGACCCAGCCCGTCGCGCCGGTGGCGGATACCGCCAAGGCGATGGACGCCAGACCGCAGGTCCTGCCCGGCGACGACGACTTCATCCTCGTGGACGGCCCCGAGGTCCTGCCGCACGCCCCCTTCGACAAGGCGGACGGCGCCTTCCCCCTGGTCCAGCCGGACGACGGGCGCTCGGGGGCCTGGCTTCTGGACGTCCTGCTGGAGGATCATGCGCCGGCGCTGCACGAGCCGGACGGGCACTGGATCGCCATCGACAACCCGACGGACACGCCCTTCGCCCGCGATTGGCTCTTCTGACGACGCGCGGGGCGTTCACGGGGCTGGCGGGCCGCTGGATTCTGCGATCAGATGGCCTCTTCGCCATCTGATGTGAGACCCGGCTTGAGCCAGCCTCTGATTGAACCCGCGGCGCCCGCCGCGCCCCTGCGTCTGGAGTGTTTCCCGACCAAGCCGAACCCGCCCCAGCTCGTGCCGGGACGGCCGGAGCGCGACTGGATGGACAGCTTCGCCGCCCGCCATCCCTATCGCTGCCTGCCGCTGACCATGGCCAACACGACAGGCTGGGAGCTGCTGTGCCCGTTCGGTTTCGAGGCGGAGTGGAACGGCGGGCTGGACGCGGACTCGATCCGGTTTCGCCCGCTGGTCGAGGGATCGCCGCTGGATCACCTGGTGGTGTCCCACTTCACCCACGGGGTCATCACCTTCCATACGGGCTGGCTGTTCCGCACGCCGCCGGGCTGGGCGCTGCGGGCGTCCGGCAGTCCAAACCGGTTCAAGCACGGCCTGGCGCCGCTGGAGGGCCTGGTCGAGACTGACTGGCTCCCCTACCCCTTCACGATGAACTGGCGCTTCACCGCGCCCGGCCGGGTGCGGTTCGAGAAGGACGAGCCCTTCTGCTTCATCCAGCCGATCCAGCATCACCTGGTGGAGGCCTTCGAGCCGGTGGGCGCACCCCTGTCGACCGACGGCGACCTGTCGCGCCAGTACGAGATGTGGAAGGAAGTCCGCGCCGACTTCAACAACCGCATGGCCGACGGCGACCCGGCGGCCATGAAGCAGGCGTGGCAGCGCTACTATTTCCGCGGCGAGTTCCCGGATGCGGCCGAGGCCCGCCCTGACGGGCACGTCAACAAGCGCCGTCTGGGCGCCTTGCCCGACCCCGGGACCGGCGAGCCGGGCTGATCAGCCGCCCGACGCGTCGGGCATCGGCATGGGCATCGGATTGGCCGGCGCCGGCATCGGGATGTTGAGCGGGCGCTGCGGCGCGGGCGCCTGCGGGCGTTCCTCCTCGGACAACTGACCGTCGCCGTTCGCATCCATCCGGTCGAAAGCGCGCAGCGCCCCGGCCCCGAACTCCTCGCGGGTGACGCGGGCGTCGCGGTTGGCGTCGGATTGCGACACCAGGGCGCGCAGGCGGCCGCCGCCCATCGAGGCGACCGGCTCCTGGCTCAGGATCGTCAGCTCATTGCCGGTGACGGCGCCGTCGGCGTTGGCGTCCAGGCGCCCGAACACCCGGTCGGCCCACGGCTCCATCTCGGCGCGGGAATGCGGCAGGGCGCCCATGCCGCCGCCGCGTCCCATGCCGCCGCCGGGACTGCCCTGGGGTCCTGCCCGCGGCGGCGCGGCCTGCGGCTCTTCGGCAGGCGGCGGCGGGTTCTGGGCGAAGGCTGCAGAGGCCGACAGGAGAAGAACGGCGGAAACCGCCGGCAGAATCTGACGAAGACGCATCGAAAGCTTCCGTACACGGGTGATCGACCGCGCCAGAGTGTGCCTGTCCCGTGCGTCTGGCCAGCGCATTTTTGTTGCACGCTTGAAACACCGGCGCCCGGAACTGGCCGATGCTCGGCGCCCAGCTTTCCGCTTGCCAAATCATATAAGGATGTCCTTATATAAGGACATGTCGTTGAGCGCCGATCAGACCGTTGAAACCCTGCGCGCCGCGGGCGAACCGACCCGGCTGCGCGTCCTGTCCCTGCTGGCCGGGGAAGAGCTGTCGGTGATGGAACTGTCGCGCATCCTGGAGCAGAGCCAGCCGCGCGTGTCCCGGCACCTGAAGCTGATGGCCGACGCCGGCCTGATCGAGCGCTTCCCCGACGGCGCGCGGGTCTTCTACCGCCTGTCCTCCGATCCGCTGGCGCGCCGCCTGATCGACACCGTGCTGGACCTGCTGGACGAGACCGCAGGGGCCGACGACGACAGCCGGCTGGAAGAAGTTCGCCGCGACCGCGAAGCCGCCGCCAGCGCCTATTTCGAACGCGTCGCCCCCCAGTGGGATCGGATCCGCTCACTCTACGTCTGCGAAAGCGCCGTCGAGGCGGCCATCCTGCAAGCCGCCGGCGAGGGCCCGTTCGACCGGGTCGTGGACCTGGGCACCGGCTCGGGGCGCATGCTGACCCTGCTGGGCAAGAACGCCCGCATGTCGGTCGGCCTCGACCTCAGCCACAACATGCTCAACATCGCCCGCGCCAACGTCGCCAAGGCCGGGCTGGACAAGGTCGAGCTGCGCCACGGCGACATCTTCGCCACCCGGCTGCCCGAGCACAGCGCCGATCTGGTGCTAGTGCATCAAGTCCTGCACTACCTCGCCGATCCCGCCGCCGCCGTGGCCGAGGCGGCGCGGCTAGTCGCGCCGGGCGGCCGCCTGCTCATCGTCGACTTCGCCCCCCACCGGCTGGAGCATCTGCGCGAAGAGCACCAGCACCGACGGCTGGGCTTCGCGGATGAGGAGATGCACCGCTGGCTGGCCGGCGCGGGCCTGCGCGCCAGCGCCCCGGTCGCCCTGCCCCCCGACACCGACGGCCTGACCGTCTCCATCTGGACCGGCGAACGCCCGGCCCTGGCCCAGGCGAACGCGGCATGACCAGCCCCGTCAGCCTGGCCGAGGCCCGCGCCCTGCTGCTGTCGCCGCTGGGCCCCGTCGCCCGCGCCGGCCAGGACGCCTCGCGCCCCCGCGTCTCGTTCGAATTCTTCCCGCCCAAGAGCGATCAGGCGGAGGAAAGCCTGTGGAAGGCGATCCAGCGGCTGGCCCCGCTGAACCCGGCCTTCGTCTCGGTCACCTACGGCGCCGGCGGCTCGACCCGCGAGCGGACGCACCGCACGGTCGAGCGGATACTGACCGAGACCGATCTGCGGCCCGCCGCCCACCTCACCTGCGTCGACGCCGGCCGCGACGAGGTCGATGCGGTGATCGAGGGCTACAAGGCCGCGGGCGTGCGCCACATCGTGGCCCTGCGCGGCGATCCGCCCGGCGGATCCGGCATCGGCGGCATCTATCAGCCGCGCGCCGACGGCTACGCCAACGCCACCGAGCTGACCCGCGCCATCAGCCGCATCGGCGGCTTCGACATCACCGTCGGCGCCTATCCGGAACGCCATCCGGAAAGCCCGTCCATCGAGCACGACATCGAGGTGCTGAAGGCCAAGGTCGATGCCGGCGCCACCCGCGCGGTCAGCCAGTTCTTCTTCGACATGGACGCCTTCCTGCGCTTCCGCGACCGCGTCCGCGCGGCGGGCGTGACCATTCCCCTGATCCCCGGCATCATGCCGGTGTCCAATTTCGCCGGCCTGCAGCGCATGTGCGGCTCCTGCGGGACCTCGATCCCCGACTGGCTGGCGGCCCATTTCGACGGGCTGGACGGCGATCCCGAGACCCGCAAGCTGATCGCGGCCTCCATCGCCGCCGAAACCTGCGCCCGACTGCAGGAAGAGGGCTTCCAGGACTTCCACTTCTACACCCTGAACCGCGCCGATCTGGTCTACGCCATCTGCCGGGTGCTGGGCGTGCGCGAACAGAGAGCCGACGCGTGACCGACCTGTTTTCCCTGTCCTGCACCGGCTGTCGCTGGATCACCGAGACCCTGGGCCGTCTGCTGCCGCTGAGCGCGATCCGCCCGCTGGCCGCCTACGGGAGTCGCCGGGCATGACCGCTCCCCTGACCCGCGCCGAACGCATCGCCGCCCTGCACGCCGCCGCGAAGGACCGCATCCTGGTGCTGGACGGCAGCTGGGGCGTGATGATCCAGCGCCGCGGGCTGGACGAGGCCGACTTCCTGGGCGAGCGCTTCGTCGGCCATCCGGGCCAGATGAAGGGCAATAACGACATCCTGTGCATCACCCGCCCGGACGTCATCACCGACCTGCACGACCAATATTACGCCGCCGGCGCCGACATCAGCGAGACCAACACCTTCTCGGCCACGGTCATCGCCCAGGAGGACTATCACCTCGACGCCGAGGCGGTGTGGGACATCAACCTGGAAGGGGCCAGGCTGGCCCGCGCCTCGGCCGACCGCTGGACCGAGAAGGAGCCGCACAAGCCCCGCTTCGTCGCCGGCGCCATCGGCCCGCTGAATAAGATGCTGTCGATGTCGTCGGACGTGAACGATCCCGGCGCGCGGCTGGTGACCTTCGACCAAGTCTATGAGGCCTATCGCCACCAGGTGGAGGCTCTGCATCAGGGCGGCGTCGACCTCTATCTGATCGAGACCATCACCGACACGCTGAACTGCAAGGCCTGCATCAAGGCGATCAAGGACCTGGAAGACGAGGGTCTGGAGCCCCTGCCCATCTGGATCTCGGGCACCATCACCGACCGTTCGGGCCGCACCCTGTCGGGCCAGACGGCCGAGGGCTTCTGGAACAGCGTGCGCCATGCCAAGCCCTTCGCCATCGGCTTCAACTGCGCCCTGGGCGGCGAACTGATGCGGCCCTTCATCGCCGAACTGAGCCGCGTCGCCGACACCCTGGTCGCCGCCTACCCCAACGCCGGCCTGCCCAACGCCATGGGCCAGTACGACGAGCAGCCGCACGAGACCGCCCACTTCATCGAGGAATGGGCGCGGTCCGGGCTGGTCAACATCGTCGGCGGCTGCTGCGGCACCACGCCGGAGCATATCCAGCACGTCGCGCAGGAGGTGGCGGGCCTGCCGCCCCGCACCGTTCCCGATCGCCCGGTGGCCATGCGGCTTTCAGGCCTCGAACCGTTCGAGCTGATCGCCTGATGACCGCCGTGCGCCTCACCGCCAACGCCCCGCATGAGATAAGCGCCTTCGTGGACGCGGTCGAGGCCTTCGCGCACGGCCTGCCTGAGACGGCGCCACATGAATTCGAGCGCGACGGTGACGCCTTCGATCTTCGGATCAAGGCCCCGACTGCAGCGCATCGCGTCCTTGCCCTCTCGCTCGATGGCGGCGAGTTGGAGTATTCGCTCGGCGACGTCTGGACCGACCAGATCGATCCCAAGACGGCGGACCTGAACCAGCTTCTGGCGACGTTGGACGCGGTCCGCGATGGCCGGGTGCGCGAGGCTCGCGACCGGCGCAACGGCGTGATCTACCACCTCTATCGCCTGGACTCGCGCGGTCTGCGCACCTGGCTACGCGACGGCCAGTACTCGCTCTGGCACTGGCTGCGCCTCAAGATCCGGCGGGTCGACGTCCACACCCTGCCCCCGTTCGTTCCCGGTAAAGCTTGATGCGTCCCGTCTTCATCAACGTCGGCGAGCGAACCAACGTCACGGGCTCGGCCAAATTCCGCAAGCTGGTGGTCGAGGGCGACTATGGCGCGGCGTTGGACGTCGCGCGTCAGCAGGTCGAGGCCGGCGCGGCTATCATCGATATCAACATGGACGAGGGCCTTCTGGACGGCGCCGTGGCCATGCGGACCTTCCTCAACCTGATCGCCGCCGAGCCCGACATCGCCCGCGTGCCGGTGATGATCGACAGCTCCAAATGGGAGGTGATCGAGGCGGGGCTGAAGTGCGTCCAGGGCAAGCCGATCGTCAACTCGATCAGCATGAAGGCCGGCGAGGCCGAGTTCCGCGAGCAGGCGGTCAAATGCCTGCGCTACGGCGCCGCCGTCGTGGTCATGGCCTTTGACGAGGTGGGTCAGGCCGACACCGCCGCGCGCAAGATCGAGATCTGCACCCGCGCCTATC
>NZ_JAHFPF010000218.1 GCF_023259385.1 Brevundimonas sp.
TTCGGCGTCGGACGCATTGCCGGCGCCCTCGACCTCGAACTCGACCAGGGGGCCGCGCACCGGGACCATCTCGCCGGGCTGGCCGTGGAGGGCCAGGACCGTGCCGCTGACCGGGGCGGTGATCTCCACCGTCGCCTTGTCGGTCATGATGTCGGCGACGATCTGGTCCTCGGCGACCACGTCGCCGACCTTGACGTGCCAGCCGACCAGTTCGGCCTCGGCGGTGCCTTCGCCCACGTCGGGCAGTTTGAAGACGAAACGACCCATGTCAGCGACCTCCGCTCATGGTGGCTTTCAGGGCGTCGGCCACGCGTTGCGGGCCGGGGAAGTATTCCCATTCGAAGGCGTGCGGATAGGGGGTGTCCCAGCCGGTCACGCGCGCGATGGGGGCCTCCAGGTGGTAGAAGCAGCGCTCCTGGACCAGGGCCGACAGCTCGGCGCCGTAGCCCGAGGTCTTGGGGGCCTCGTGCACGATGACGCAGCGGCCGGTCTTCTTCACCGAAGCCTCGATGGCCCCGATGTCCAGCGGCACGAGGGTGCGCAGGTCGATGACCTCGGCGTCCACGCCCGCGTGCTCGGCGCCCGCCAGCGACACCCAGACCATGGTGCCCCAGGCCAGGATGGTGACGTCGGCGCCTTCCTTAATGATGCGCGCCTTGCCGATCGGTTCGACGTATTTGCCGGTCGGGACCTGGGCCAGGTCCTGGGCCTTCCACGGCGAAACCGGCTTCTCGTGCCAGCCGTCGAAGGGGCCGTTGTAGAGGCGCTTGGGCTCGAAGAAGATGGTGGGGTCGTCGTCCTCGATGCAGGCCGTCAGCAGGCCCTTGGCGTCATAGGGGTTGGACGGCACCACGACCTTCAGGCCGGCGATGTGGGTGAACAGGCTTTCCGGCGACTGGCTGTGCGTCTGGCCGCCGAAGATGCCGCCGCCGTAGGGGCTGCGGACGGTGATCGGCGAGGTGAACTGGCCGCCGGAGCGATAGCGCAGCTTGGCCGCTTCCGAGACGATCTGGTCGTAGGCCGGATAGATGTAGTCGGCGAACTGGATCTCCACGACCGGACGCAGACCGTAGGCGCCCATGCCGATGGCGGCGGCGACGATGCCGCATTCGCTGATCGGGGCGTCGAAGCTGCGGGTCAGGCCGTGCTTCTGCTGCAGCTGGTCGGTAACGCGGAAGACGCCGCCGAAATAGCCGGCGTCCTCGCCGAACGACAGGACGTTCGGGTCTTCCGACATCTTGGTGTCGATGGCCGAGTTGAGGGCCTGGATCATGTTCATCGGCACGACGTCGCCTTTGGGCGCGGTCGAGGCCGGGGCGTTGGAGGCGGTGACCATGTCGGGTTCGACGCCGTCGTTGCGGTCGGCTTCGGTGAAGGTGGTTTGCTCGCTCATGATCAGACTCCCACCTCGCGGCGCTGCTCGATCAGGCGCCAGTCCTCGGTCGCATAGACCTCCTCGAACATGGTCTTCACGCTGGGGCGCGACTGGCCGAGCGTGCCGATGGCCTCGGACTCCTTGCCGGCGGCGCGGACCTGGTCGACCGCGTCCTTCTCGGCCTCGGCCTGCTGGTCGTCGGACCATTCGCCGAGCGCGATCAGGTGCTGCTTCAGGCGCTCGACCGGATCGCCCAGCGGCCATTTCTCGTGCTCGTCGCCCGGGCGATAGCGGCTGGGGTCGTCCGAGGTGGAGTGCGGCGCGCCGCGGTAGGTGAACAGCTCGATGACCGTCGCGCCCTGGTTGGTGCGCGCGCGCTCCTCGGCCCACTTGGTCGCGGCCCAGACGGCGAGAAAGTCGTTGCCGTCGACGCGCAGGGCCGGGAGGCCGTAGCCGATGGCCTTGGAGGCGAAGGTCGTCTCCAGCCCGCCGGCGATGCCCATGAAGGACGAGATGGCCCACTGGTTGTTGACGACGTTCAGGATGACCGGGGCGCGGTAGACGGCGGCGAAGGTCAGGGCGTTGTGGAAGTCGCCTTCGGCCGTGGCGCCGTCGCCGATCCAGCTGATGGCGATCTTGTCGTCGCCCTTGTAGGCGCTGGCCATGGCCCAGCCGACGGCCTGCGGCACCTGGGTGCCCAGATTGCCCGAGATCGTGAAGAAGCCGTACTCCTTGGACGAGTACATGATCGGCAGCTGGCGGCCCTTGATGGGGTCGGCGGCGTTCGAATAGATCTGGTTCATCATCTCGACCAGCGGATAGCCGCGCGAGATCAGAAGGCCCTGCTGGCGGTAGGTCGGGAAGCCCATGTCCTCGCGGCCCAGGATCATGCCCTGAGCGACCGCGATGGCCTCTTCACCCGTGCACTTCATGTAGAAGCTGGTCTTGCCCTGCCGGTGGGCGCGGTGCATCCGGTCGTCGAAGGCGCGGGTCAGGATCATGGCCTTCAGACCCTTGCGCAGGGTCTCCGGGTCCAGCTTCGGATCCCACGGACCGACGGCCTTGCCGTCGTCGTCCAGGACACGGACCAGCTTGAAGGCGTGGTCGCGCATCTCGTACGGGGTGGTCGCCACGTCCGGGCGATCGACCGCGCCGGCGGGGTCGAAGCGCAGATGGCTGAAGTCAGGGGCGTCGCCCGGACGGCCCGAAGGCTCGGGCACGCGCAGGGACAATTGGGGGGTATTGGGCTTCTTCATTCCGTCCTGCTGTCCGGTTGATCCGACCGCGTTTTCCTCAAGCCTCGATCTAGCACGAGGCCCGTGCCAAGGCTCGCTCGATTTCGACCTTGCACTATGCCGATCAGGGGTATTTTATTGCGTCATAATAACAAGTGGAGAAACGCCTTGGCCGAAGAGCTGGATCCCGTCGACGCCCGGATTCTTGACATCCTGCAACAGGACGCCGGCCTGTCGGTCGCCGAGGTCGCCGACCGGGTCGGTTTGTCGGCCTCGCCGTGCTGGCGCCGGATCAAGAGGCTGGAGGATACGGGCTTCATCCGCAAGCGGGTGACCCTGCTGGACGCCGAGAAGCTGGGCCTGGACTTCGAGGTCTACGCCATCGTCAAGCTGAGCCTGCCGTCGCGCGAGAACCTGGACCTGTTCGAGGCCGCCGTGACCCACTGGCCGGAGGTGGTGCAGTGCGCCACGATCACCGGCCGCGAGGACTATGTGCTGCGGATCATCACCTCCGACATGCACGCCTTCGACAAATTCCTGCGCGAGAAGCTTCTCAGCCTGGCCATCGTGTCGGACTGCGAGAGCCACATCGTCACGCGCGGCGTGAAGAATGTGACCACCCTGCCTCTTGGCATCGTGACCCCGCACGTCGGATAGTGCCGTTCGGCTCGACAGGGCCGGACGGGGAAGACTGACATGATCGAGATGGTGATCGACGCGCGGCGCAAGGACCTGGGCGGGTTCGAGGTCGGACGCGTGCTGCCGTTCCATTCGCGCCGCATGGTCGGCCCGTTCATCTTCCTGGACCAGATGGGGCCGGCCGAGTTCGCGCCGGGGGCCGAGGCGATCAATGTGCGGCCGCACCCGCACATCGGCCTGTCGACCCTGACCTATCTGTTCGAGGGCGAGATCATGCACCGGGACAACACCGGCGTGACGCAGGCGATCCGGCCCGGCGAGGTCAACTGGATGACCGCGGGCAGCGGCATCGTCCACTCCGAGCGCACCGATCCGCTGAAGAAGAGCCAGGGCGGTCCCATGCACGGGATGCAGGCCTGGATCGCCCTGCCGACCGAGCATGAGGAGACGGCCCCGGCCTTCCACCACCTGGGGGAGGACGGCCAGCCCGCCTATGAGAACGGCGGCCTGTTCGCGCGGCTGGTGGCCGGCGAGGCCTACGGCGCCAAGGCCGCCGCGCCGATCTCGTCGCCGCTGTTCTACGTCCACTGGGAGCTGGCCGAGGGGGTGCGCACCGCGCCGCCGCCGGGCACGGGAGCCGGCGGCTATTCCGAGCGCGCCCTGTATGTCGCCAAGGGCGAGATCGAGGTCGGCGACCGGGTCTTCCACGAAGGCCAGATGATCGTGCTGGAGCCCACGGCCGAGCCGACGGTCAAGGCGATCCGCCCTTCGACCGTCATGGTGCTGGGCGGCGAGCCGGTCGGGCCGCGCGTGATCTGGTGGAATTTCGTCTCGTCCACCCAGGCCCGGATCGACCAGGCCAAGGAAGACTGGAAGGCCGGACGGATGGCCCTGCCCGCCGAGGACGACCTGGAGTTCATCCCCCTGCCCGACACGCCGTCGACGCCGGAGCCCGCGCCGACGAAGCCGGAACCGACCCACCCCGTCTGATCCGCCATCCAGGGCGCGGCGTTTATCGCGCCGCCACCCAATCGACGATGGTCTTCAGGGCCTGGGGGTCGAGGGTGGTGGCGATGCCGGCGTACTCCGCCGGCAGCCCGGTCACGGCCGGCTGCATCAGATGGTTCAGGTTCGGCAGGACCACGATCTCGGCCGAGGGCAGGATCGCGCGCAGGGCCGTCGCGTTCTGTTCGGCCGGGACCTGGGCGTCCTTGCCGCCGTAGAGGGCCAGCACGGGGATATGCAGCGCCGCCAGCGCCGGCCGGGGGTCGTGGGCGACGAACCAGCGGGTCCACGGGGCGCTGACCTGGGCGGCGGCGGCCTGGCGCTGGGCCTCGGGCAGGCCGGCTTCGGCGAAGATGGGATCGACCGCCGCCGCGACATCCCGCGCCGATCCGGCGTTGGCCGCAACGGCCGCCATGATCCGGGCCTGCAGGGCGACATTGGCCTCGACCGTCGCGGGCGGCAGGCCCGAAGCCTGCTGGATGGCGCGCGACTGTTCGACCAGCAGGTCGCCGCCGGACACCGCCGGCCCGGCGATCATGACGAGGAAGGCCACGTCCGGATCGGCCCCGGCGACCAGCGGCGCGATGGTCCCGCCCTCGCTGTGGCCGATCAGACCGATGCGGTCGTGCGCGATGTCGGCGCGCGCCTCCAGGAAGGCCACCGAGGCCTCGGCGTCGACGGCGAAATGGGCGCTGGTGGCCTCCGCGACCGGACCGGTCGAGCCGCCCACACCCCGGTCGTCGACGCGCAGCACGGCGACGCCGCGCCGGGTCAGGGCGTCGGCGAGGACCAGGAAGGGCTTGTGGTTGAAGACGGTCTCATCGCGGTCCTGCTGGCCCGAACCGGTGATCAGCAGGACCGCGGGAAAAGGGCCGGCGCCCTCCGGCAGGGTCAGGGTCCCGGCCAGCTGCACGCCCGGGGTTGGGGTCGCGATGACCACGTCCTGACTGCGATAGGGGAAGGGCGGGACCGGCGTCTGCGGCCGTGACGGCGCGGCGGCGGGCGTGATCACCGGCGGCGGCGGCGGCGCGGACGGCGCCAGCTCCATCACCCGGGTCAGGACCAGCGGCAGGCTGGCCCCGCCCTGGCTCAGCAAGCCGTTCACGGTCCGGCCGGCGTCGGTCAGCGTGCCTTCGAAACTTCCACCCGCGGCGGGCACGGCGAAGCGGACCACCCCGCCCTGCACCGACAGGCCGCTGACCGGCAGGCCGTTGACGCCCTGGTCCGGGCTGTCGATCGTCGCCCCGCCGACGGCGTCGACGTTGAGCACCACGCGCAGGCTTTGGCCGCCGACGTTCACGCGGCCTTCCCAGCGGCCCGCCAGCTCTCCGGCGGGGGTCTGGGCCCCGGCGATGGACACGGCGGCGGCGAGGGTCAGCGCGAGAATGGTCATGGGGTCCTCCGTGGGCCGAACCTAGGCGGCGGGCCGCCGGTCGCCAAGGCGCGACGCTTGGAATGGCGATGATCGCAATCCGTAACCGCCCCGGGTCTTGAAAGCCGACGGCGGGACCCGATCTGTCGGCCATGACCGCTTTCTCCGTACTCGACCTGTCGCCCATCGTGGAGGGCGGAGACGCCCGCCGCGCCCTGCTGGAAACCGCCGAACTGGCCCGGACCGCCGAAAGGACGGGGTTCAAGCGCTTCTGGCTGGCGGAACACCACAACATGCCCGGCATCGCCAGCGCGGCCACGGCGGTGGCGCTGGGCTTCGTGGCGAGCCAGACCCAAACCATCCGCGTCGGCTCGGGCGGGGTCATGCTGCCCAACCATGCGC
>NZ_JAHFPF010000219.1:0-4066 GCF_023259385.1 Brevundimonas sp.
CCGGGATCGTCAACGAGGGCGTGCCGGGGCCGGATGGCAGCTACACCGTCGAGGGCATCGGCCAGAATTTCGTGCCGGACACCGCCGACATCGACCTGATCGACAAGGCCTATTCCATCCCCGACGCCGAGGCGATCGCCACCGTGCGCGAGCTGCTGCTGAAGGAAGGCGTGCTGGCCGGGTCGTCGTCGGGCACCCTGATCGCCGCCGCCCTGCGCTGGTGCCGCGAGCAGACCGAGCCGAAGCGGGTGGTGACCTTCGTCTGCGACACGGGCGCCAAGTACCTGTCCAAGGTCTACAACGACGCCTGGCTGGCCGATCAGGGCCTGGGCGAGCGCGAGCTGCACGGCGACCTGTCGGACCTGATCTCGCGCAAATACGCCAACGGCGACGTGGTCGTGGCCGGGCCGGACGACACCCTGGACACCGCCTTCAAGCGGATGAAGGGCGCCGACGTCTCGCAACTGCCGATCATCCAGGACGGCCGCCTGGTCGGCATCCTGGACGAGAGCGACCTGGTGCATGTGATGAACACCGACGAGATCACCCGCAAGGAGCGCTTCGCCAAGCCGGTGTCGTCGGCCATGACGCGGGACCTGGACACGGTGCAGGTCTCCGAGCCGCTGGACGCCCTGATCCCCCTGTTCGACCGGGACCGGGTGGCCATCGTGCTGGACGGCGAAGCCTTCGTCGGCCTGATCACCCGCACCGACCTGATCAATCACCTGAGCCTGAACCGGTAGGGCGCCGGCCGCGCAGGGGAGGGAAATTCGTTCAGGACCCGACGCCCCGGATTTACAGATCGGGCGATCCGGTAGTTGATCTCGTCAAACGCCATTACGGGAACGACGATGAACAGTGCGGACATGAAGCGGCGCGGTTTCCTGGCCGGGATCGCCGGCCTGGGCGTCGCGGGCTCCGTCCGCGCCCAGGAGGCGGCGCCCGCGCCCGCGCCCACACTCGAGCCCGCCGCGCCGACGCCCGCCTATGAGGGCATGACCTTCGACAGCCACGGCAAGCCGATCCGGGCCATCCACTACAGCCCGGTGGGCGAGGGGCGTCGGGCGGCGATCGTGATGATGCACGGGTCGGGCGCGCGGATCACCAATCGGGGACCGTGGCACCATCTGGCCATGCGATTCGCCGGCGACGGCTACCAGGTCCTGACCCCGCTGTTCACCGACGCCTTCGCCGATGACGGCATCCGGCCCGAGCGGATGATGAACGCCTGGCGGCATGTGGGCGAGGACGCCATCGACTGGTTCATCGCCCGCGGGATCGACCGCCGGCGCACGGCGATGTTCGGCTATTCGCTGGGCTCCTACGTCGCGGTGGACGGGGCGCTGGGGAACAGCCGGGCCGCGGCGGCGATCGGGCTGGCGGGCGGCGTGGACGTCTACACGCCGCGCACGCCCCGGCGGCGGATCCCGGTGATGATGCTCCGCGCCGAGAACGACACCCATGTCTTGCCCCAGAACACCGCGTCGTGGATCACCTTCCTGCGTGACAAGGGCATCAGCGTCCGCGAGGAAGTACTGCCGGGCGCGGACCATCTGTTCACGCCCCCGCAGTGGCTCGAGATCTTCGAGCGTTCTGCGGCGTTTTACGGCGGCAACATCGGCCGCACCGACCAGGACGCTTCATGAGTTCTCTTAAGAACAGCCAGGGTTTCTCGACCCGCGCCATCCACGCCGGGCAGCGCCCCGACCCGACGACCGGGGCGGTGATGACGCCGATCTACGCCACCTCGACCTACGCCCAGGAAAGCCCGGGCGTGAACAAGGGCTATGAGTACGCCCGGGGCAAGAACCCGACGCGCGAGGCCTTCGAGGCCTGCCTGGCGGACCTGGAGGGCGGGATCCAGGGCTTCGGCTTCGCCTCGGGCATGGCCGCGACCTCGACCGCGCTGGAGCTGCTGGACGCCGGGTCGCATATCGTCACCGGCGACGACCTGTACGGCGGCTCGTGGCGGCTGTTCGAGCGGGTGCGGCGCCGGTCGATGGGGCTGGATTTCAGCTACGTCGACTTCAGCGACCTGAACGCGGTCGAGGCGGCGATCACGCCCAAGACGAAGATGATCTGGGCCGAGACGCCCACCAATCCGCTGATGAAGCTGACGGACATCGCGGGCCTGTCGAGGATCGCCAAGGCGCACGGCCTGCTGCTGGTGGTCGATAACACCTTCGCCACGCCGTGGAGCCAGCAGCCGCTGAAGCTGGGCGCCGACGTTGTGATGCACTCGGCGACCAAATACCTGAACGGCCACTCCGACATCATCGGCGGGGCGCTGGTGACGGCCGATCCTGATCTCGCGAAGGAGATCAAGTTCCTGCAGAACTCCGTGGGCGGAGTAATGGGCCCGTTCGACGCCTTCCTGGCCAACCGGGGGCTCAAGACCCTGGGCCTGCGCATGAAGGCGCACAACGAGAACGCCCTGGCCGTCGCCCGCTGGCTGGAGGCGCGAAAAGGCATCGCCAAGGTGATCTACCCGGGCCTGATCAGCCATCCGCAGCATGACCTGGCGTCACGGCAGATGAACGGCCGCTACGGCGGCATGGGCACGGCGATCATCGACGGCGACCTGTCGCGCACCAAGCAGGTGCTGGAGCGGGTGCAGGTGTTCACGCTGGCGGAGTCGCTGGGCGGGGTCGAAAGCCTGGTGAACCACCCGGCCATCATGACCCACGCCAGCGTGCCGAAAGAGGTGCGCGAGGCGGGCGGGGTGACCGACAACCTGATCCGGCTGTCGGTCGGGGTCGAGGACCTGGACGACCTGATCGGCGACCTGGATCAGGCGCTGGGGTGAGCCCTCAGTTCGCCGGCAGGGCCAGGGTCCAGCCGTCGTTCGGTTCGATCCACAGGACGGTGCTTTCGAACTCGGGGCGGGCGACGCCGTTGACGGTGACCGCCGCCTTCAGCGTGCCGTCGGCGTTCGGGACATAGGTGCTGCAGAATTCGCCGTCGCCCAGCACGGCCGAGATGTTGGCGGCGATCTGCTGGCGCGCGCCCTCGAACTGGGCGCCTTCCAGACGGGTCCCGTCGACCTCGATGCCGGTGATTTCCTCGGCGCGGTTCTCAGGACGGGCGCACTCTGCGCCGTCCTTCACATAGACCTTGCCGGTGGCGAACAGGACCACGGCGGGCGAGGCGTTGATCTGGTTGCGGGCGTCGTTCCAGATCGTGCCGTCGGGGTCGAAGCGGTAGGCGCCGATGGCGGTGCAGGTCTTGGCCGCGACATTGGGGCCGTAGCATTGCAGCTTGCCGGAACGGCCGGGCTCCAGCGGTCCTGCGTCCTGGGGGGCGCCGGCCAGCGCCAGCAGGGCCATAAGCAGCATGATCTCATCCTTGGGACGTCACCCGCCGGACCGGTTCCGGCGGGACATCATCGCACAACGCTGGAGACCGGAAAAAGGCTCAGGCGGCTTTGGACGGAAGGGCGGTCTGGTGGCCGGTGGCGGGCGGGGCCTTCTTCTTGGCCGGCGCGCGGGGCTTCTTCACCGCAGTGGAGGGCAGGGCGGCGCGGCGGGCCGTCTCGGCGTCGATCAGCGGCAGGATGTCGGCGGCGGTCGCGGCCTGGACCGGCGAACCGCTGGCGGACAGGCGTTCGGCGTTGGCGCGCAGGGCCTTGAGGTCGGGATCGCTCATGGCGGGGATCATGTCGGCGAGCGGGGTCATGGGACTCTCCTGATGCTCTGAAAGGCAAAAGGGCCGGCGCCTTTCAGCAGCCGGCCCCCCGATAGGTCTGAAAGCCTATTCGGCAGCCTTCAGGCGACCGGCGGATTCCTTGCCGGAGCGCGAGTCGCGCTCGATCTCGTAGGAGATCTTCTGGTTTTCGCTGAGGATGCCCAGGTCCGAGACCTCGACCGCCGAGGCGTGAACGAACACGTCCTTGCCGCCGTCATCGGGAGCGATGAAACCATAACCCTTGGTGGGGTTGTACCATTTGACAGTGCCGGTAGCCATTTTCAGGACCTCCGCTAGCAGTTCGCCGCCGGAAGAGTTTCCGGATCGGCCTGTCGGGTCTGATTGGATCGGCTTGGGACCTCGGTGCGCGATGCAAAGGGCA
>NZ_JAHFPF010000219.1:4076-6016 GCF_023259385.1 Brevundimonas sp.
GAGAGATCGACCCGCCTTAGATGGGCGCTTTGAGGAGAAAGAGCAAGGATTTATTCCTCAGCGGTACGGTCGGAGAAAGATTTTTGCCCGTGAGCGGAGTCGGAAACGAAAAAGGCGGCGGGGTCCAAGACCGCCGCCGCCTTCGAAATCACGCGTCGGAAACCGACGCGGGAACTCAGCCTTCGGTCTTCAGCTGACCAGCCGATTCCTTGCCCGAGCGACGGTCGCGCTCGAGTTCGTAGGAAACCTTCTGGTTTTCATCCAGGCCGCGCAGGCCGGCCGCTTCCACGGCCGAGATGTGGACGAAGACGTCCTTGCCGCCGTCGTCCGGCTGGATGAAGCCGTAGCCCTTGGTCGGGTTGAACCACTTAACGGTGCCGGTAGCCATTTGAGACCTCCTTTTGGCGTTGGCCTCAGGCAAGAGCGCCTGGAGGCCTGTCGGGTCTGAAAGGAGCGGCTAGACCTCGGGCGAAAGCAGAGGGTGGCGTTTCGCAGAGAGATCGACGTCCACCCTTTTGAACCGGACGGAGGGCGAAAGCAAGGCGGGGACGTCAGCCTTCGGCGGTCTCGTCGGGCGGCGCGACGTAGTTCGCCTGGCACAGCTTGCGCAGGTCTGCGCTGAGGGTGGGGCCGTACAGGGAGTCCTGGATGCGGTCGAAACCTTCGGCGGAAAGGGCTTGCTTGATGTCGCTGACGGTGCGGCACCGCCCCTCCCGCGCCAGTTCATAGGCGCGTTCCAGGGTCGTCGGTCGGTGGGAGCTCATGACCCGATATGGGGCCTGCGGGCCGGAATTCCTAGAAGGAGAAGCTCAGACCGGCCACGACGGCGTCGGCGTACTGCGGATTGGCCGGGTCGGCGTCGGTGTCATAGTACCGGACCTCGGCCTCGATGTTGCGCGTCAGGGCGTAGGTGAAGCCCGCGTTCCAGCCGGTGTAGTCGATGCTGGCGTCCTGCTCGCGGCGGCCGATCTCGGCGGTGCCGGTCAGCTTGTCGGAGAAGTCCCAGCCGCCGCGCAGCGCGACCCAGGTCCAGGCCTCGGTCGAGCCCATGCCGTCCGGCGAGTGCTGCAGGCGCACGCGGGCGCTGGCCGGGCCGATGGAGCGCTTGATGTCGGCGGTCAGCTCCCAGGCGGTATTGTCCGCACCCGGATCGGCGTCGATCTGGTATTTGTAGGTCGCGTTGAGATCCAGGTCGAAGCCCGCGATCTCGGGCCGCATGCCGGCGCCGGCTTCAAGCTCCAGCTCCGAACCGGTCGAGCTCTTGACGGTCTCGAAGCCGGGACCCGCGTAGAACAGGCCGGACGCGCTTTCCCACTCGGCCGCGCCCCAGGCGTAGGCGTCGCCGCGCGACTTGGAGGCGTCCTTGGACCGGTTGTCGGTCGCCGCCCCGAAGGAGAAGGACCAGCTTCCGGCGCCCTGAGACGCGCTCTCGGGGGCGCTCTGGGGCGTTGCCTGGGCTTGGGCCGTCCCGGCGAGAACGAGGAAGGCGAGGGCGGCGAACGTCGCTGTA
Organism: Brevundimonas sp.; assembly: GCF_023259385.1. Lineage (GTDB taxonomy): Bacteria > Pseudomonadota > Alphaproteobacteria > Caulobacterales > Caulobacteraceae > Brevundimonas. The sequence goes on from NZ_JAHFPF010000219.1 coordinate 5,587, forward strand.
CGGATCATGGAACTCCCTGACGCGCGAAGGCGCGGGAGGTTCCTAGACGAATGCGGTCTTCTTGGCGAACCGTTCAGTGGCCTGAGTGAATTCTTGTCGCAGGCGTCCGACCAGTTCCCCGGCGGGCAGGATGTCGTGGATGGCGCCGGCGCCCTGACCGGCCGACCAGACGGTCTTCCAGGCCTTGGCCTCGTCGCCCATGTCCAGCTTGTGCTCGGGCAGGGTCTTGGGGTCGATGCCGTTCTCGACCAGCGACTTGATCATGAAATTGGCCGGGATGCCCGACACCGCCGGGGTGTGGACGATGTCCGCCGAACCGCTGTCGATGATCATGTCCTTGTAGTGTTGCTGGGCCGAGCTTTCGGTCGTGTTGATGAACCGGGTGCCCATATAGGCGAAGTCGGCGCCCATCATCAGGGCGGCGGCGACG